>JBOHUW010000124.1:0-5674 GCA_050734895.1 Candidatus Dormibacteraceae bacterium
ATGGCGGTGGGGGATGGGGAGAGAGTCAAGCTGCATCGAGAGATGGGATTGGTCGCTCAGGCCTTCACTCCGGAGGTAATCTCCTCGCTCCGCGGTATGGTGGCGATCGGTCACACTCGCTACTCGACGACTGGTGCCAGTCGGAGTGGAAATGCTCACCCGGTTCCCTTTCACCATCCCCAGCTGGGAGCCGGGGCAATTGCCCATAACGGCAACCTGATCAACGCCGATGGACTCCGCAAGGAGCTGGAGAAGGAGGGTTTGAGCTTTGAGACGGGAATTGACACGGAGGTGTTGGCCAGGTTGATTGAGCACACTCCAGGGAGCGAGTGGAGCGAGGTTCTGGGCACCGTCTTCAGTCGGGTGGTGGGGGCTTATTCCTGCGCCGTGGTGACCTCCAACTCGGTGATTGCGCTGCGCGATCCCTACGGTTTCCGGCCGCTCTGTTTGGGTTTCATTCCGCTACCTGGACAGCCGGCCCATGTGGTGGCTTCTGAGACCTGTGCTCTGGATACGGTCAACGCCCGCTTCGTTCGCGAGGTTCAGCCGGGAGAGATGATCACCCTCGATGATCATGGGGTTACCGCTACTCGATTCCAAGCGAGTGGTGGTCATGCGATGTGCGTCTTTGAGTTCATTTACTTCGCCCGGCCGGATTCGATCATCAAAGGATGCGAGCTGGAGGAGGCGAGGCTCCGGATGGGGCAGGAGCTGGCCGCGGTGCAGCCGGTAGCCGCGGATATGGTGATCGGGCTGCCCGACTCCGGCACCCCAGCGGCAATCGGCTACGCGGAAGCTTCCGGGATTCCCTACCGTGAGGGGCTGGTCAAGTCACGTTACATCAATCGCACCTTCATTCAACCCGATCAGTCGCTGCGTGAGTCCGGGGTGATGCTCAAACTGAATCCGCTCCGTCGATCGCTGCGTGGTAAGCGGGTGGTGGCGGTGGATGACTCGATCGTCCGGGGAACCACCTCCCGCCGGATTGTTGAGATGCTGCGTCGAGCCGGGGCTTCCGAGGTGCATATGCGGATCTCCAGCCCGCCGATGCGCTTCCCCTGCTTCATGGGCGTGGATATCGGTTCGACCAAGCAGCTGGTGGCGGCGGGGAGGACAGTTGAGGAGGTGCGGGAGCGAATCGGAGCCGACAGCCTTGCCTATCTAACCATCCCGGCGCTGATCCGGGCCGTGGGCAGGGGTACGATCAAGGATTTCTGTCGGGCCTGTTTCGACGGCTCCTACCCGCTGCCGGTGCCCCAGCTGCTGGAGGTTGACAAGCTGGCCCTGGAGGAGAGGAAGGCGAAGCCGCGCAAACCTGATGCTGGCACTCACCAAATGATCACTCCTCAGTTGGTATCAAGTAGGTGAGTAAGCTGCAGGATAGCGGGCGGCGGGAGCGAATCCCAGGGCCCGATGATTTCGGTCCAGAAGCGCTGAGCTACGCCAGCTGTGGAGTGAATGTCCCGGCCTACAACCTCTTACTGGAGGAGGTCAAGCCACTCCTGGCGACGGCCCGGGGAGAGCGAACGGTGAGTGGGGTGGGGCCTTTTGCCGGGCTCTACTCGTTAGCCCAGGGGAGCGGTTATCTGGCCGCCTCCGCGGACGGTGTGGGGACCAAGATCAAAGTTGCGATTGCTGCCAATCAGCACCGGGGAATCGGCTTCGATCTGGTAAATCACTGCGTCAATGATATCGCCACCAGCGGTGCGCAGCCCCTCTTCTTCCTCGATTACCTCGCCTTCGGCCAGCTGGATGGAGCGGTCTTCAAGCAGATTATCGCCGGACTGGTCGAGGCTTGTCGTGCCGTCGGCTGCGCTCTCCTGGGTGGCGAGACGGCGGAGATGCCCGGAACTTACGCCCTCGGCGATTACGACCTGGCCGGTTTCATAGTCGGTCACCTAGCCGAGGGGGTAAAGCGGGAGGCGGTGCTGGCAGGCGACCTTCTGATTGGGCTGCCCGCGGATGGTCTGCACAGCAACGGCTACTCTCTGGTGCGTCGAGTTTTCGAGGGAGTGGAGTTGGATACTCTCTATCCAGAGCTTGGCCGGCCGCTGGGCGAGGAGCTTTTGACGCCCCACCGCTGCTATCTGCAAGAACTAAATCAGCTGGTCTGGAAGGCCGCCGCTCACATCACTGGAGGAGGTCTGATCGACAACCTGCCGCGAGCGCTGCCCGAGGGCCTGGCCGCGGAGCTGGATATCTCCGCGTGGGAGCCGCCGGCTATCTTTCCGCTGATCGCCGAGCGTGGCCAGGTCGCCCGAGAGGAGATGTTTCGCACCTTCAATATGGGATTGGGAATGGTTCTGGTCAGCGCTCAACCGATAGCCGGATATCCGGTGGTTGGACGGGTGGTTAAACAGAGCGGTGAACCACGGGTAATTCTGGCCTGATGCAGAATCTCGGCGTCTTGGTCTCCGGTCAAGGCTCGAATTTACGCAATTTGGTGGAGCGAGGATATCCGGTGGTGGCGGTGGCCACCAACCGTCCCGAATGCCCGGCGGCACGGTGGGCCGCTTCGGTTAGACTCCAGATAAAGAGTTTTCCTAAGTCTGAGCATGCATCGACAGCGGTTCGAGATCAGGCAATGCGGGAATGGTTGCTTTTGCAAGGGGTGCAAATAGTGGTGTTGGCGGGTTATGATCGCGTTTTGAGCTCTGAATTTGTCAATGCTTTTAAGGGACGGCTAGTCAACATTCACCCCTCCCTCCTTCCGGCCTTTGCCGGGGGGATGAATGCGGTGGAGCAGGCCCTCCGACGAGGAGTTAAGATCAGCGGCTGTACCGTTCATCTGGTCACCGAGGCGATCGACGAGGGTCCGATTTTGCTCCAGGCGGCGGTTCCGGTGTTAGCCGGAGATACAGTCGATACTCTGCATGCTCGCATTCAGCTAGAAGAGCACCGCATTCTGCCTGAGGCGATAGATTCCCTTGCCTAAAAGAGCGCTTATCTCAGTTAGCGAGAAGGCCGGTCTGCCGGCCTTCGCTCGGGGCCTCTCCCGCCTCGGCTACGAGATCTACTCCACTGGGGGAACTCTGCAGGCGCTGGAAGAGGCGACAATCGTTGCGCATTCGGTGAGCGAGCTGACCGGATTTCCAGAGATCATGGAGGGCCGGATCAAAACTCTCCATCCGGGCGTTCATGCCGGAATTCTGGCTCGTCGCGACAAGCCTGCCCACCTGGCAGCGCTTGCTACCCACCAGCTGAAAGAGATTGATTTAGTCTGTGTCAACCTCTATCCCTTCGCCCAAACTGTTGCCTCTGGGATAGCCAGCTTCGAGGAGACGGTGGAGCAGATTGATATTGGAGGGCCCACCCTCCTCCGCTCAGCGGCGAAAAATCACCAACAGGTGATAGTGGTGGTAAGACCAGAGCGGTATCCTGAGTTACTCGCTGTGTTGGCTCGCGGTGAACAGTTGCAGCCCGCTTTTCGTCGTCGGCTGGCAGCCGAGGCCTTCGCTCACACCGCAGCTTATGACGCTCAAATTGCCGGTTGGCTGAATACCGAGCAGGACTTCCCTCTGGAGTTGACCCTGGCTGGACGAAGAACCCTCCCGCTGCGCTACGGTGAGAACCCGCATCAGTCAGCTGCCTTCTACCGAACTGGGTTTAAAGCGGAAGGATTGGGCGCACTGGAACAACTTCAAGGCGACGATCTGAGCTTCAATAATCTCCAAGATTTAGCTTCTGGATATCAGCTGGTTGGCGAGTATTCCAAGCCCACGGTGGCAATAATCAAGCACAACAACCCCTGTGGGCTGGCCTCGGCTGAGGAGTTGAGCCAGGCCTACAATCTGGCGCTGGAGTGTGATCGGACTTCCGCTTTCGGCGGGGTGGTGGCGCTTAACCGCTCAGTCGATGTCGAGACTGCTGAGCAGATCGTGAAAATCTTTACAGAGGTAGTAGTTGCCCCGTCAGTTGAGCCGCAGGCGCGGTCATTACTGGAGAGCAAACCAAAGCTCAGGGTGGTGGAAGTGGAATTGGGCAGCCGCCCTGGCCTCGATGTTCGGACCGTTCCGGGTGGTCTCCTGGTCCAGAGTTGGGATAAAGCTGGCTGGGATCGCAATGCCTGTCAGGTAGCTACTCACCGGTCGCCGACGGAGAAGGAGTGGGAGCAGTTGGAGTTCGCTTGGCTAGCCGCCAAGCACGTAAAGTCCAACGCCATAGTTCTGGCTTGGGATTGGCGGACGATCGGGGTTGGGGGAGGTCAGACCAGCCGGGTGGAGGCAGTGCAGATAGCGGTCGCCAAGGCGGGCGAGCAGAGCAGAGGCTCGGTGATGGCCTCGGATGCTTTCTTTCCCTTCCCCGACGCGCTCCAGGTGGGCATCGAAGCGGGAATTACCGCTGTCGTCCAGCCCGGAGGCTCGATTCACGATCAAGATTCGATCCGATTAGCCGACGAGCATCAGATCGCCATGGTGATGACCGGTCAGCGCCATTTCCGGCACTAGATATGGGATTATCCCGATTTTCGCTGCTGGAGCACACATAGCCAAACCAGGAGTGATTCAAACTGGTACACGTCTTCGGAAAGACGATCGACTGGCTGACGTCCCTGATCTCGATCACGGCACCCGCTCCACCAGCGTGGCGACGTCGATCCCGCCGCCTACTGCGCATGCCGCCAGTCCGTAGCGAGGCCCGCGTCGTCGCACCATGCGCGTGAACAGCCGCACCAGCAGCATCGCGCCGGTCGCGGCCCAGGGATGGCCGAGCGCGATTGCACCGCCGTCGGCGCACACTCGGTCTTCGTTGATGCCGAGGCGGTCCAGGCACGCTAACGTCTGGCCGGCGAAGGCCTCCGTGACCTCGATCGCTCCAATCTCGCCGATCCCCACCCCGGTGCGCTCCAGCACTCCTTCCACCGCCGGCACCATGCCCAGCCCGCAGCGGCCGGCATCGACGCCGGCTGGAACGAGGAGGAGTCGGGCGCCTACGGGATCGAGCTCGGCAGCATTAAGGAGCGCCTCGATCGTTTCGAGGAAGCCTGCCAGGTGCTGATCGGTCTGCTGAGTCAGGAGACGACAAACTTCGACGGCAAGTTCTACCAGCTTAAAGACGCACGCAACGAGCCCAAGGGGCCGCAGCGCCCGCACCCGCCGATTTGCATCGGCGGCAGCGGTGAGAAGCGCACCCTGCCGATCGCTGCCCGATACGCTCAGCACTGGAACTTCGCTGTCGGTCCACCGGAGGAGTTTGCCCGCAAGCGCGATGTGTTGGCGGCCTGCTGCGCTGACATCGGTCGTGACCCGAAGGAGATCACGTTGTCGGCCCACGTTAAACTAGGTGACTCGAGATATTCTCGCAGTTCAGACCCCCTTTTTGCGCTCTCGGACCGCGACTACGAAAAGGTTGTCGCCGAGGCGGCCGCGCTGGGCGAGCAGGGGCTGGACCTTGCAATTGTCTATCTGCCCCTGCCGCATGACCCCGGAGTGCTGGAATCGCTGGCCAATGCGATCACGGCCGCGGGGTTAGCCAGTTCCAGTTAATAACGGATTGATAGCGTTCGGGCCGCCGGCGCCTCCCTCTGGGCGATCGAAAGGCTAGCCGAATCTGGTGTTGACCGGGGAGTGGTGGTTGCCGTCTTCCCGGATTCCGGCGATCGTTACCTCTCCACCGGGCTCTACTCAAGATGACCACGCTTATCACCGCCGCGGCGATGGCCGAGGTCAGGAAC
>JBOHUW010000125.1:0-5665 GCA_050734895.1 Candidatus Dormibacteraceae bacterium
GTTTCCCACTCAAGAAGCAGCCCTCTCCAACTTCCTCTTTGTAAAGTCAGCAGTAAAGATGAATTGGTTTTCAGATCCGCTTCCACTAGTCAATCTATCCGCTCCGATCGCCATCCTCTTCCCCGGACAGGGAGTGCAACGACCTGGAATGGGTCGACGGCTGTATGAACACTACCCGGTCGCTCGGAAGGTTTTGATTCAATCCGAGGAGATACTTCAGCTCCCGGTACGCAGGCTCTGCTTCGAGGGACCTTCGAGCGAACTCAACCGGACCGAAATTCTCCAGCCCTGCGTTATGGCCGTCTGCTGGGCCGCATACGAGATTTACCGCCAGTCCTACGGAATGGAGGGGGTAAAGGTGATGGCCGGCCACTCGTTGGGGGAGTTCACCGCCCTCGCCGCGGCCGGTTCGATCTCCTGGGAAACCGCCCTCCTTCTGGTTAAGGAGCGAGGTCAGATCATGTCCCAGACGGTTACCGACCGACCGGGGGGGATGATCGCCATCGTCGGCTTGAGCGAATCTCAGGTCGAGGAGATTCGTCTCCGCTCCTCTGCTCAAGGACGGCTTTACCTCGCCAACCGCAACGCTGAGAACCAGTTCGTTCTCTCCGGAGAGATGGCTGCCATCCAGGAGGCCGAGCGCCTGGCCTTAGCTGCCGGAGCCCGCCGCGCCCTGATCCTGACTATCCCCCTCCCTGCCCACTCCCCCCTGATGGAGGCTGCCGGCAACGCATTCAAGGCGGTGCTCGAGCACATGCCGGTAGAGATGCCCAACTTCCCCCTCCTGGCCAACGCTACCGGACAGGCGATTGCCTCGATTGCAGATCTCAAACAAGAATTAACCCACCATCTCCTGAAGCCGGTGGATTGGGCCCGAACCATGGTTTCGCTCCACACCCTACAGGTGAAAACGGTAGTCGAGCTCGGTCCCGGACGGGTGCTGGCCAGCCTGGCCGCCAAACACCTCCCCGGGGTGGATACCTGGAATGCCGAAGAGCTCTTCCTCGACAATCTGACCGTTAACCTCGGCGAGGCCCCCGTCTAATGACGGAATTGGCTAACAAGACGGCTCTGGTTACCGGCGGCGGGAAGGGAATTGGCCGGGCCATCTCGATTGCGCTGGCCGAGATGGGGGCCCGGGTGATCGTCAACTACCGCGCCGACCAGGCTAGCGCCGAGGCAACTGCTGAAGCGATTGGGGGCACCGCCATAGGCTGCGATGTTGCCGATTTCGAGGCGGTTCAAAAGATGGTCAAAACCGTGGGTCAGGTTGACATCCTGGTCAACAACGCCGGCGCCCTGAAAGATAATCTCCTCCTCCGGATGAAACCCGCCGATTGGGATTACATCCTCCAGAATGATCTCAGCAGCGCCTTCAATACCACCAAGGCAGTGTTGTCGGGGATGATTCGCGCCCGGTGGGGTCGAATTGTCAACATCAGCTCGATCGTTGGTCTAACCGGTGCCGCCGGACAGGCCAACTACGCCGCAGCAAAAGCCGGCCTGATCGGCTTCACCAAGGCGATCGCCAAAGAGGTCGGTTCCCGCTCGATTACCAGCAATGCGGTCGCTCCGGGGTATGTGCCTACCACCCTGACCGAAAATTCGCCGCTAACCGAGGAGATGGTGACCGAGCTGATCCGAATGACTCCGTTGGGCCGATCGGGCACCCCAGAGGACATAGCTGCTGCTGCTGCCTTCCTCTGCTCTCCCCGAGCCGGCTTCATCACCGGCCAGGTTTTGGTGGTCGACGGCGGCCTTTCCGGATAGAATGGCCAATTGATGACAGCATCGTTGCACCCCTTCTCCTGGCTCCTGATCGGACTACTAGCCGGAGCGATCTCCGGTCGTTTGGTGCGAGGCCGAGGCTACGGCTGCTGCCTGGATATCGTAGTCGGAAGCATTGGCGGCTTCATCGGCGGCTTAGTGGTTAGTCACTTCCTACCAGGCACCACCTACGGATTTCTGGGCAGCCTGGTGGTGGCCATCCTGGGCTCGATGGCGCTGCTGATAGTGCTGCGGTTGATCATCCCCGGCAACCGGTAACGATTCCGACCTCATTAACCGGGGGCCAGATAAAGTAAAATCTCCCCTTGCTGCTTCCACTGCTCGCCTTACTGGCCGGGATTCTCTCCTTCTCTTCGCCCTGCCTACTGCCTCTAATTCCTGGTTATCTGAGCTATATATCTGGAGTTGGGGCGACTCGAGGACGCTCCCTCCAAGCCTCCATCCTCTTCGTCATCGGCTTCTCGATCGTCTTTGTTACACTCGGCGCCGCCGCTTCGAGTCTGGGTCGGCTGATCAATGGAGAGCGGGAGCTGATGGAGAAGGTGGCCGGAGTGGTCATCGTTCTTCTCGGGTTATCTCTTCTCGGATTAATCAAATTCACTCCCCTGCTCCGGGAAGCCCGGCCCTTGCTAGATCGGGTTAAACCCGGTCCGAAGGGAGCCCTGCTGCTGGGCATGGCCTTTGCTCTGGGCTGGACTCCTTGCATCGGTCCGGTATTGGGCAGCATCATACTCCTCGCTTCCAATCAACCGACTGCCCTCGCCGGGGCCAGCCTGCTACTGCTCTACTCCCTCGGCCTCGGCCTACCCTTCATCCTGATCGCCCTCGGAGTAGAACGCTGGCCTCACTTAACCAGTTGGCTCCGCCGCCGGGGCGGCGTAATCAACCTGGTCACTGGAGGAATGCTCGTGGTGACCGGGGCTTTGGTCTTTTTGGGCATGCTCAACCAGCTGCTCTCTCCCGCCCTGGCGATGTATACGCAACTCCATTGGCCGCCGATTTAAAGTCAACGACCCCCTGCTTCGATAATCTTTGCCAAGCGACGAGCGGTTGCTTGGGGGGTGGGGGCTTCGACTCCAAGCTGTGACTCGATCATTATCCGAGCCCGCTGGAGGTTTTCCAGCGAACCGCTCGGATCTCCTCCCTTTAAGCATTCGGCCGCCAACCGTTGGTAGGTGCTAGCGTCCAACTCGACTCGCTTACCCTGGCGTATAGCCGTCAGTTGGGCCAACCTGACCTTATCTCCCCGCTCCCGCAGCCGCGGCTCCTCTCGATCAAGCAGGCCCAAGGCTTCTTCTGACTTGCCGAGGGCAAGCAGCACCCGGGACAGGGCAAGGCGAGCATCACTTCCCAACCGTCCAGGCGCAGTAGATTCCAACCGCCGGAGTAAGGGCTCAGCCTGTTCGGGATGTCCGAGAGCCAAATCCAGCCGGGCCTTCTCCAGCAGCAACCGGCGCCGCAAGAAGGGATCCTCCCCCTCGACCAACTCATCCAGGCTGCTGTCCAACCGCTTGGCGATTAGGCGCAAAACCCCAACCGAAGGCGAGCTCTGGCCATGCTCCACCTGATGCAAGAAAGCACGGCTAAAATCCTCCCCCGTCACTTGGGCCAAACTCAGCCCCAACTCCTGCCGCCGCTGTCGGATACGACCGCCCAGGCTTTCATCTTCCACAGCCGCATCGTACAGCTTTACAAATAATCTTCGGGGGTAAGCGAGTGAGGGAGGGCAGTTAAATTACTTACTCCAGCTTCATTTACCAGCACTAGATCTTCGATTCGAACGCCGCCCACCGAGGGATGATAAAGGCCAGGCTCAACCGCCAAAATCTCGCCGGTCTCAATCCTTACACTCAAATCGCGCAGGAAAGGCTCCTCGTGAATTTCCAGCCCAATTCCATGTCCGCTGGCATGAAGCATTTGGGGCTGGAGCGGATCACCCTCCAGCCCGACTGTTTTACTACCGTAGCCACTATCCACCAGAGCTTTGGCGACCGTCCGATGAATTGTCCTGGTATCGCTACCCGGAACGATCTCGGCCAACCCGGCGACCAGCGCCAACCGGCAGGCGTTGTGCATATCGGCAACCTGAGCCGAGGCGTTAGCCGGCACCACGGTGCGAGTCAGGTCGCCGTGATAACCGCTGGCCAGATGGCGAGGGAAGATATCAATCACCACCGGAGCATCGGCCCAAATAGCTCCACTGCCCTGCCCGTGGGGAAGAGCACATTCGGGAAAGCCAGCAATGATCATCTCCTCGCAGCTACACCCCTGCTCAATTAGCAGCCCGGTGGCAATCCCCTTCAGTCGCTCCGAAGTAAGCGGCGCTCCAGCCGAAAAGAGCTGTCCGTTCTCCACTTTCGCCTCGGCGATCGCTCGGATTACGGCAACACAGGCCGCGATCGCCGAGTCCTGTGCCGTAACGATCGATTTCACCTCAAACTCGGATTTAATCCGCCGCTCGGCGCTGAAGAGGAGATCATCGATCTTCGGTTCCAATCCCGCCGTCCGCAAATGCTCGTAGAGCACCGCCGGCAGCAGCGGCGAAACCCGCACCGCTTTCCACCCCCGGGCACCCAGCAGTCGCCCGGCCAACTTGGCCCAGGCAGCGAATCGGTCTGATTCGTCCTGCCAGCCCAGCTCATCTCGATCACATATCTTGTTTACTCGAGACTTGATTCTCCCCCGCTCCAGCTCCAGCGAGGTCACTACCAGCAGTTCATCCGAACCGAAGCATAGATAGAGACCCTGCTCCAAGTCGAACCCACACGCATAGCGGAAATGAGGATCATGGGGATGCGCCGGGTAGAGCAGAAGTGGGAGGCTCATCCTCTACTGCTACTTCCCCGACCAACTCTCGGAGACTCGGCCCTCGAAAGGATCGGCTTCTTCGCTCCCTCCTCCGTTGGGACGAAAACGGCTGGAAACCATCTGGTAAGACATATCGCGAGAAATTCCTAACTTGGTAAGGGACCTGATCTCTTCCGTTATCACGCGCTGCTTAGCCTGCTCCAGCGCGATGAGGATCTCATCAATAGTCACCGACTGCTTAGCCGCCAAAGTTAGCTCAGTCTAACTCAGAATAATCAAGATGTCGGGGCTAACCGTGGGAATCAGCTGCCGGCAAACGCCTCGGCTGCCGGTATAGTGACAACATCGCGCGATGATCGAACACACGATTCTCGAACAGCAGCGGGTCAGATACTGGAGTAGCCAACGACGACCGGCAGAGGTTGGCCCTCAGGACTGCCTTCGAACGTCAGATCATCTGATGTCCTGGTTGGAAGAGTGCCTGCAGAACGGTTTGCCGATTGTCCCGGGATGGCTGATGCCCCAGCTGATATCAGTTTTAGGACGCGCCAACCCTCATCTCACCCAACTCCTGGGACGAGAGCGAAGACCGGCCCAACTCCTCGGGCTCCTCTACCGAGCCCAGGCCCACCTGATGGAAGAATCCCGGCTAAGTCGGGAGCCCGCTCGAGTTATACCGCTTTTCCGTTAATTTCATTAACCGCGGTGATGACTAATCCCCGAGCTGTTCGCTCCAACACGGTTAGGGAGCAGTTATCAATTTGGAATGGAAAATACTCCGTCAAGCTCCCCTCAACTACATCTCTAAGTACGGCTTGTATAACCCCCCCATGAGTCACATACAGAACATCCCCAACCGGATATTGAGTCATCCACTCTCTAACTGCCATTGCTACCCGGAGCCGAAAGGCAGCTGCCCCCTCTCCACCCGGGGGTAAATCCCAGAATATCTCCCGCTGCCATCGTTCCCAAAGCAACGGATACTCCTGCCTCACCTCCTCTCTAGTCTTGCCCTGCCATTCGCCCAGCCCAATCTCCCGCAGCTCAGGACGAACCATGGTGATCATTC
>JBOHUW010000126.1:0-5657 GCA_050734895.1 Candidatus Dormibacteraceae bacterium
GGTGTAGGTGAGCCAGCCGATGTAGTTGGTGGCGTACTGTAGCGCCGCCTCGACCTCAATCGCCGGAGTGGCGACAAATCCGATCCAGGTCGTCCAACTAACGGCAAAGCCGACCAGGCTGCCGTAGGAGAAGTGGGGAAAGCGGCCGGAGCCACCGGCCAGCGGAAACATACTTCCCAACTCGGCATGAATCAGGGCAAGCAGGATCAACGCCGCCCCCCCGATGGCCCAGGAAATCAGCGACGCCGGGCCGGCCTCATTAGCGGCATAGAGAGAGGCAAAGAGCCAGCCCGAACCAATTATTGTCCCCAAGGAGGTGAAGAGCAACCCGATCGCTCCAATCTCTCGCCGTAACCGACGACCGGAGGCTTTCTCCACCCCCGTTGCAACTTCCTCCATGATCAGATCTCTCCTCTATCCAATAAAGCGATTTATGACCGCCCATTTAATTGAGCTAACCCTAACAGGGACGAGAGCAAATGGCCACTGTTAATTTTCGGAGTTAAATCCAGGGGCGAGAACCACCTCTGTTTTTGTCCGCTTCTGGTCCGTGTAGAGTGGCTATTAATGCATCATGGCAGAAACAAGCACACCGCTGGGCCTCGATCCCACAAATACGACCATCTTCCTCGACAATGATGGCGTTCTCTCTCCCATCGTCGACGACCCTACAAAAGCAAGGCCACTGGGCGGCACCAGCTCTCGGCTCCAGGCTCTGGTGAAAAAAGGCTATCGCGTTGTCATAGTCACCGGACGCCCACCCCAGTTCATCGAGCAACAATTCTCCACTCCCGAGCAGCCCTTTGCTGACCTGGGCGTTGAAGTTCAAGGACTCTACGGACTTCAGTCGCTCAGGAATGGTCAAGTCGAAAACGATTCCCGCCTCGAAGAGAATGCCTCGGCAGTCAGGAAAGCCTACTCGAACATGATCAATCAGCTGACCACAGCTGAAGCACCGATGATCACCACCGAAACACCAGATGGAACCGGAATCTACGTCGAGCCCAAGTACTTCGATGAGACGGGGGGAAGACTCTACGGTTTTGCTGTACATCTGCGCCGGGCTTCCGAAGAACAACGAACCGAGTGGGAGCCCAAAGTGAAGGAAATAGTCGAGGCTATTGCCCGTGAATCCGGAGTGCTCCCGACCGGCCATGAATTACATGTCAAACCTGGTCGCATGGTCTACGAGATGGCCCCTAAGTATGGGGTCGACAAAGGGACTGTCGTGACCCAGAACAGCTCCGGTGAAACGGTGGTCGCAGTCGGAGATGACTTGGGTGATGTGCCCGGCTTTAAAGCAACCAAAGAGTGGGCAAATGCAAATCCCACCGATCGTCAGGCTGTTGTGGTCGTCGCCACTTCGGACGAGACCCCAGATAGGGTCAGGGAAGAGGCTGACTGGCTAGTCCCGGGACCAGAAGGAGTCGCCACATTCTTAGAAGGACTAGCAGAAGAAACACCGGGGCTACGGATCAACCCAGATATGGATCAGAGGGGCCCAAAGTATGCGATTGGCGGGTTACCCACACTAATAGAAAAAGGGCGACATCGCGACGAAGTGCCGCAATCCCATGATACAGAACCCGGGCATTAGCCCTATACAGCCCAAACTGACAAGTAGGTCGCATTAATTCACATCAATTGAGGGTAGTAAGCATAAGACCCTCTGAGGTGGATTAAAAAGGCAAGCCGCCCGGCTATCCGCCCTTCCAATTCCAGTAATCTAGCCTTGAATTACCTCAAGCCCCGGTAGCTTAGCCTGGTAGAGCAGTGGACTTTTAATCCAACGGTCGGGGGTTCGAATCCCTCCCGGGGCACCACTCGGTCATCGCTCCTTGCAGACCCAATTTGAAGGCTTGAGTCAGTGCCAGCGGACGCTTGGACTACTCCCGATTCGGATGTATATTCATGCTAAAAGCCCAACTACTTAGCACGATTACGGGGCGATTATCACGATCATCAAGAAATTGCGGGTGTCTTGGGACCTTTTGGTGATTCTGGGAAGCGCTAATATTCCAACGATCTGAAAGAGCCGGATCCTAAAAAGGAGATACTCATGACAAGCGCGATCAGCACCGCCAATCTGAGCAAAGACTACGGTTCAGGCAGAGGGCTCTTCGGGCTCGACCTCGAGGTACAGATAGGCGAGATTTTTGGCTACTTGGGGCCCAACGGAGCAGGCAAGACTACCACCATCAAGCTATTGATGGGCATGATCCATCCCAGTGCCGGCTCCGCCAGTGTGCTGGGGATGGACGCCCAGCGCAAAGCGGTGGCGATCAAGCGACGAATTGGCTACCAGCCGGGCGAGTTGCCTCAATTCGGCGGCCTGCGTGGCCGTGAGATCGTCTCCTACCTGGGTGGCCTGCGCGGCGGCGTTGACGCCGCCCGAGTGAAGGAGCTGGCGAGCCGCTTTGACCTCGACCTTGGCCAACGATTCCGCGAATATTCGCGTGGCAACAAGCAGAAGTTGGCCATCGTGCTAGCCTTCATGCACCGGCCCGATCTGCTGGTGCTCGACGAGCCGAGTGGAGGCCTCGATCCGCTGAACCAGCAGGAGTTTTACCAGCTAGTCCAGGAGACCCGCAAGGCCGGAGCCACCATCTTCCTCTCCTCCCACATCTTGTCTGAAGTCGAGCATGTCTGCGACCGGATCGGCATTATCCGCTCTGGGCGACTAGTCCAAGTCGCAAGCCTCTCCGACCTACACGAGATCCGCTTCCACCATGTCGAGATCACGTTCGCCGGAGACCCTCCGACAGCGGATCTGTTACGGGCGGCTGGTCTGAATGATCCCAACATCAAGGGCAGCCGTGTCACCGGTGACATCCAAAGCAACTTCGAATCACTGATGAAACTGCTGGGGAACCGACAGGTTTTGAGCTTCACCAGCCACGAGCCCAGTCTGGAGGAGGTGTTCTTGACCTACTACAAGGCTCTCCCCCACAGCGTGGAAACGGCAACGGGAAGGTCATGACGCTGCTCCGAATGCTCCTACGTATGCACCGCGGCGGCTTCATCGCGGTCACTGCCCTGGGATCGGTAGCCAGTTCGGTGAACGCGTTAGCATACACCGCGGCAGCCGGCAACACCCTGGCCCAGCATCAGGCTTTCGGCAAATCGATCGAGATGCTTGGCCACCAGCTCTACTACCTATTGCCACTACCGATCCGCCCCGACACCTTGGCCGGATACCTCGAGTGGCGCGGCCTGGGATCCTTGCCTCTGTTTTTTGGACTTTGGGCGGTGCTTTCAGGCATAGGCGGAACACGAGGTGATGAGAATAAGGGACTTGTAGAGGTGTGGTTGGATACTGGCCTGTCCCGCTGGCGCTTGCTCCTAACCCGCTTCGGTATATTCGCGTTGGCGGCTCTCACGTCGGTATTCATAATCGCCGTGTTCACGGAGCTGGGGGCGGCCAAGGCCGGTTCGTCCCTTGCTTTCGATCGGATTCTGGAACTCGTGTTGCCAGCAGCGCTGGTGGCCATCTGGTGCTATGCGTTCGTCATTCTAATCGCCCAGCTTTGCTCGGCCACCGCGGTGGCCGGCGTGCTGATCTTGGCCATGTACCTAGTGAATGCACTCGGCCGCGTGGGTGGCCAACTTAGCTCGTATCGGGGACTCTCGCCCTTCTATTACGTGGACCGCACGACCGCACTAGCGCCGGGAGGCACCTTCGACGTAGCTGCCACGATTGGCCTCGCCGTCACAGCAGTGCCGCTAGCGCTGTTGGCCGCGCTGGCGTTCACCAGACGCGACCTGGGGTCCCCGCTGTTCCGCCGGTCCGGCGCCATCCGACTGCCGGTGCTGACTCCGGATCCCAACCCCCTGCTGCGAATGCCCGTGCTAGCGTCTCTGTATCAGCAACGGGTGAGCCTGCTTGTGTGGACGGCCGGCATGGCCGTCGCGGGAGCCTATATAACTTCGCTGGTAAAGCCAATACTAGATCTACTCCAGGGCACGTCCGGATTCGCCGTATATGTGGCCGCGCTAGAGCGACACGCCAGTCTCAGCCAAGCAATCGTCGGCTCCTTCGTCTTCCCTATCATGCAGCTGGTGCTGGCGATCTACGCGGTGACCGTGGTCGCAGGCTGGTCGAAGGAAGACACCGAAGGCCGACTGGAGATGATCCTCGCCGCACCGATCCCACGTTGGCGCGTGATGCTAGAGCGGGCCGTAGCCCTACTGATCGGCGTGTTGCTACTGGTTGTTACTGGGGTGGCATGCACCGCACTGATGGCCCGAAGCCAAGGTCTGGTCGTGGACGACAATAGCCTGGTTCAAACCGGCGTAGCGTTGCTGCCTTTCGGACTCAGCTTCGGCGCAGTTGGCGCCACCATCACCGGTCGTTTCCCTCGCCTGGCCATTCCGGTGCTGGGAACACTGGCAGTACTCAGCTATTTACTTCAAGAGTTCGGCCAGCTGTTCTCATGGCCAAGCTGGGTGACTAACCTCTCAGTCTTCAGCCTCTACGGTGACCCGCTTAACCACGGCATGTTCTGGAACAGTCTCTTTGCATTGCTCGCGATTGTCGTGATAGGCTTCGGAGCAGCGATGCTGGCGCTACAACGGAGAGACGTGGGCCGTTAGCCCGGAAACTTCAGATGACGAGAAAAATCATCCTGCATGGGGGCGGCATGGACGGCCATCCCGAAGGGATACCAGCAATAGTCAATCATTTCAAAGGTTGCCAGCGAGTGGCCCTGATTCCTTATGCACGAGCCAATCACGATAAAGCCTTGGCGTTTACAAGAGACCTTGTTCCGGAAGTACGTTTCTTCGGCGTACATACGATGAAAGATCCGCGCGATGCTGTTGCCAACGCCGATGGCATATGGGTAATGGGTGGCAATTCTTTTTCTCTCGTCAATCAGCTCCACGCCTACGGCCTTATTGAACCAGTACAACGAATGGTTGAGCAGGGCATCCCATACGGTGGCACAAGCGCTGGAGCTAACGTAGCTGGACCAACAATCTGCACGACAAATGACATGCCAATTATTCGTCGTCTACTTAGCCTCGATGGTTTCGAATTGGTCCCATTTCAGATTAACCCGCACTATCTCGATGCCAATGCTAAGCCCGCGGACTTCTGTGGCCACACCCGCGAACAACGGATCGCTGAGTTCCTCGAAGAGAACGACGTGCCGGTACTCGGTCTTAGAGAAGGCAGTTGGCTGACGGTGAATAGTGCAGCTATGCGGCTTGATGGCACACTCCCAGCGATGCTGTTCGAGCGCAACAAACAACCTCGTGAGCTACCAGCGGGCTCCGATCTGTCTACCTTATTGACGGTCACGCCACGGTTCATTGGAGGAGACTAACGGTGCTCACCAGAATCCCAGAGTCCGAGCTGATGGACGAAGCAGCCCAGGCACGCGCCTACTCCGAAGCCGATTTCAGCAAGGTCCATGATGCCTTCGTGGCTCACATCGCTGCCCACTTTGGGCATCTCAACGGCAAGGTCCTCGACCTTGGGTGCGGTCCTGCCGACCCCACAGTGCGCCTCGCTGCCGCCAACCCCGATGCCACCTTGAGTTAAGAGGGTCGACGCAACACCATTAAAAAGCGAGGTGTTGTAAATGTCGTGGAGAAAATCGAAGATTAAGGCCCAGTTGGTGTTCTGGGAAAAGCTGCGTCTAGGATATTCGAGT
>JBOHUW010000127.1:0-5653 GCA_050734895.1 Candidatus Dormibacteraceae bacterium
CAACTCTCCACTGCCCCCAACTCCCAGGTGCCGCAGCATGATTCGGATCTAGCCAGCCATTAATATCAACTGAGAGCCATGACAAAAACTCAGAATCGCGGTTGGCTAATACTGGCCATAGTTAGCGCCATCCTCTTCCTTACCGACCTCGGCTTGGTCGTCTCTAGCGCTACCCAAGCGGTTGATCTTCAACTGGAACGGTGGGTTCAAACCCTTAACTTCGGCCCCTTGGCTTATCTCTTCCGGGCCACCACCTGGGTTTCTGATCTCAAACAGGTAATCGCCGTGATGATCATCATCGCAGTGAGTTGGATGATCTGGCGAAACACCCACCAAATCACTCAACTGGCGATCTCCTGGCTAAGCGCTGCGGTGATCGGAGAGGGGGTTAAGATCTTGATCGATCGGCCCCGTCCAAGTAGCCTTTTGGTGCACGTTTTGCAGCAAGAGCAGAGCAAGAGTTTCCCCAGCGGTCACTCCATCTTCTACACCTGGCTTGGTCTCTCGCTGATCCTTCTCCTTTCCCCTTACATCAAGCCCAGCGGCATCCGCCCTTTGCTCTGGTTGCTCGCTGTGCTCCTCATCTTCATCGGCTGCCTGGGAAGGATTTGGGCTGGTGCCCACTGGCCATCGGATGTTGGGGGGGGCTTCCTCCTCGCCCTCGCCTGCATGGCTGGCACGCTGGCTCTAACTCGCGGCAAGACACCAACCAACTCCCTCCGATGACCCTCCAGGGCAGCTTCCAGCCGCCCCGGCCATTCAATGAACCAGGCCACGGCTACACCCCGGGAAGCGCCGAACAAGACTCTCTAAAGAGGCGTTTGGCCGAGCTGGCAGCCGAAGAGATCGAGATCCCGCTGCAAATCGGCGGCCGATCCTTAGCCACCGGAGTACTGCGACCAATTGTCATGCCGCACCACTTCAACCACCGCCTGGGACAGGCTCATCAGGGCGGAACAGCCGAGATGGAGCAGGCCATTCAGGCGGCCATCGCCGCAATGCCGGAGTGGTCACGGACACCGTGGATGGAACGGGCGGCCATCTTCCTGCGGGCGGCGGAGCTGTTGTCCGGCCTCTGGCGAGATACGCTCAACGCAGCGACGATGCTCGGCCAATCGAAGACCGTTCAGCAGTCGGAAATCGATGCCGCCTGCGAACTCTGCGACTTTCTCCGCTTCAACGTCGCCTACATGACCAAGATCTACGCCGAACAGCCGGAATCAGCCGGTGGAGCGTGGAACTCCATGGAGTACCGGGCACTGGAAGGATTTGTTCTCGCCATCACCCCGTTCAACTTCACCTCGATCGCCGGCAACCTCCCCACCGCTCCGGCCCTGATGGGGAATACGGTGATTTGGAAGCCCTCCCAGCACGCCATCCTCTCGGCTCACTACCTGACCGAGCTCCTCACGGCGGCCGGTCTGCCGCCGGGGGTGATCAACGTTGTCTATGGCGAACCGGCCGAGCTAGTCCAGCGAGCAGTGGCCGATCCCCAACTGGCCGGGATTCACTACACCGGCTCGACGACCGTCTTCCAGGAAATTTGGCGGCGGGTGGGAGAGAATATCTCCTCCTATCGCAACTACCCCCGACTGGTCGGGGAGACCGGAGGGAAGGATTTCATCCTCGCCCACCCGTCGGCCCAACTTTCTAGCTTGATCACCGCCATTATCCGAGGTAGTTTTGAGTACCAGGGACAAAAATGTTCCGCCCCCTCCCGAGTCTTCATCCCCCGCTCCCTCTGGCCCCAGATGCGCGATGAATTAGTTGATCAGGTAGCCTCAATCAAGATGGGAGACGTAGCCGATTTTTCTAACTTCATGGGAGCGGTAATCCACCGGAAAGCCTTCCAACGTCTCCAGCAGGCAGTTGATTTTGCTCGCCAGAGCCCCGATCACCACCTGCTGGTGGGCGGAAGATGTAGCGATCAAATAGGGTGGTTCGTTGAGCCAACGATTGTGGTGGCCGAGAATCCAAATTCTCACCTGCTACGGGAGGAGCTGTTCGGGCCGATCGTGACTGTCTATATATATTCCGACCAGGAATATGAGCAGACTCTGGAGCTGATCGACAGCGGCACTCCATATGGATTGACCGGGGCTATCTTTGCCCGCAATCGCCGAGCTATCACCCTCGCTCAAGAGCGGCTGCGCTATACAGCGGGCAACTTTTACATCAATGACAAGCCGACCGGTGCGGTAGTCGGTCAGCAACCATTCGGCGGCAGTCGAGCCTCGGGGACTAACGACAAGGCAGGATCGATGTGGAATCTGATCCGGTGGGTCACCCCACGGGCGATTAAAGAGAGCTGGTCACCACCCTCGGAGTACCGCTATCCACATCAAGATGAGGAGTAAGTAACTGGTTGATAAATCGGAGGGTCAAACGTCGAGTGACTTAAACCAATGGAGTCGGACCCCCAGCATGGCGGCAATAGCCAGCGCAACAGCACCGGCTGCGACGAGGACAGCGCTGACCGAGAACACCCCAGCCAACCATGCTTGCATCAACACCCCGATCCCCGACCCACCGAACAAGGCTATGGCATATAGCGCCGCCGCCCGTCCCCGTGATTCCGCTGGGGCCAGCAGCTGGACTGCCGCATGACAGCTTGTGGTGATAATAGCGAAGCTGATTCCCGCACAAGCCATGGCAGCGACGCCAACCGCGTAGAGCGGTACCATGCCCGCTACGAGCAGTGCGATGCTAAGCACGACAAACCCATACAACACAACCCATCGACCAGCAAGTCGGTGATGGAAGGCACTCACCGCTACCGCGGCGAGTAACGAACCCCACCCAAAGGCACTAACCAGGATTCCATACGCCTCGGGACCAATTCGGTACGTCTGCACAGCAAGCAGGGTCGACAGCTGCACGAGGGGAAGGCCGAGAAATGCGATTGATCCGGTCAGAGCTACACCCAGCCACACCCCGCGCACTCGCAGTGCACTTTTGAAGCTACCCAGAACAGCTGGTGCGGATGCAGGATATTCTGTTGACATCGACCGGCGACGAGTTTGTGTAATTAACAGCAGCGCTCCGATTGCCCCAGCAAATGAGAATGCATTAACCCAGAACGCCCAGACTACGCCGGGACCAGAGATGAGCAATCCCGCAACCAGCGGGCCAAGCGCACGTGCCACCTGGAATTTCGTCACAGTAAGATGCGACGCGCTCGTCATAGCCTCTGCCGGAACTAAATCTGCAGGCAATCCTCGCCAACTTGGGTGCTGAAGTCCAAACACCAATGACATGGCCCCGGTAATAACGATGATCTCCCACGGCCCGGCGCGACCAGCCATGACCATCGTAGCGAGCACCAGTGCAAGTACCAACATCAGAGTGTTGGTGGCAAGGAGCAGAGTCAGTCGATCGCTGCGATCTGCAAGGCGTCCACCCGGTAGCGTGCCGATCACCTGCGAGAGAAGCGACACCGCAGTTGCGATACCGACCCACACTGCTTGGTGCGTCAGCATCAGTACGACATAGGGCACAGTGGTGTTCTGCACCCAGTTGCCGATGTCGCTAACCAGCCCCCCAACCCAATACCATCGATAAGCGCCTACTCGAAAGGCTGGCCATTGGCCGCTATTCACTTGAAATGCTGATCACGGCAAGGTTGAAAATCCCTTCAGTCTGGCCTCAATATTAAGTCTCTGAGCCTTCCACCAATTTTCGAGTTCCAGCTCATCCTGAGGTTGTTCTCCAACGTTGACCAGGAGCCAATTTATCCCCGGCGATTTGGGGTCCACTTGAACCGCCAAAGCTGCGATCGGCAATTCTTGTGCCACCATCCTCACCAATTTGGGAAGTCCAGCTTTCATCTGTTCCGATGCCAAGTCAAGGTCAGTTGCCCAATATTGGTGGCTGGTCAGATTACGAAAGTGTTTCCATCCTCGCCAGCTAATTTCAGGGTAACGATTCCGCAACTCCTCCGGAAGCGCTGTACATGCTTCACCTAAAGTATGTAAGTAATAGAGAGCACCCATCCCATGGATACGGCTACTCAGCATTAAAGACGGATCACCACCCAAATCCTCGATTAAGTTTTCGATGCGTTCCTTGATATCAGCTAAACGTTCGAAACTGCCCCGTCCAGAACTCAAAGCAGCTGAGACTCGCGAGTAATTGCATGAACCACCCACTTTCGAGCTTGATCGGCTGGAAGTACATCTACCCTAAGTCCAAGCAAGGTTCGTAGTTTATCCTGCGCTTCACCAACAGTATCGTAATAATCCAAGCCATGAGGGCGCTGCCCAACAACCCAATCAACTACCAAGTCAATATCACTTTGCGAATCAGCCTCGCCTCTAGCCACCGACCCAAAAACTCGGGGGTTGCTTAAACCATATCTAGCCAGGGTATTTACTATCTCACTTCGCCTTGAACGAAGCTGATCCAAAGTTATCGGAGCTTTCATCTTTATCTTAATCCTCGTTATCAAATTTACATCAGAACATCGTGCAACTACCCAGTAATCAAATCGGCGGTTACCTTAGCGGTGAGTAAAACCCCAGGAATGCCGGCCCCCGGATGGGTATGGGCTCCCACCTGATAGAGGCCACGAGGAGAGCAATAGCGATTGGGTTGGCGGAAATACGCTGATTGCCAGAGGAGTGGCTCAGGGCCGAAAGCATTGCCCGCCTCGGCGCCCAGCTGATCGCGAAAATCGAGCGGGGTCCATCTCCGCTCCAGCACGATTGATTTTCGAAAGCCCTGCAATCCCAAGCCCTCGACCGATTCGAAAGCATCCAAGACCCGATCGCGCAGCTCGTCCCCTGCCTCGGGCCAGCTGGCCGGCCCTTGCAGATTGGGCACCGGCAGCAGGACGCTGATCGATTCTCCCCCAGCTGGAGCCATGGTCGAATCGGTCCTGGAAGGAGCGTGGAGATAGAGACAGGTAGTTTCGGGCAGCTGCCGCAATTTGGTCACCTGACGAATAAAGCCTCGATAATCTGGTCCAACCAAGAGGTTGTGATGATGCAGACTCGGGAACTTCCGATCGACTCCGAAATAGAGGAGAAAGGAGCTCATGCTCATCCTCTGTCGCCGAGGCGCAAGGCCGGCCATCGCCCGAGTCTGGGCCCCATCCACATTGCTGATCACGATCTCCGCCGGTAACTCCTCCGCCCCGGCCAGCCTGACGCCGCAAACTCTATCCCCACCGCGAAGTATTTCAGTCACCTGACAGCCGGTGATGATCTCGCCGCCCCCACTACGAATCACCTCCTCCAGCGCCTGAATCACCGAATAAACCCCACCCGGCGTGTACCAAACCCCACCCGCCAACTGCAGATAGGCCAGGGCAGCGTAGACAGCAGGCACTCGGAAAGGATCGCCGCCGATGAAGAGCGGGTGGAAGCTAAAGGCCTGCTGCACTCTAGGGTCTTGAAAGAAGCGTTCGATAAAAGAATTTACCGAGCGGAGGGCATCTAGTTGGAGCATTCGTGGAAGCAGTCGGAGGAAGTCGATCAGCCGGGTGAAAGGTTGATTCCCGGCGGTTAAAATCGCATCCTCATAGATTCGCCGGCTGGCAGCGCAGAAGGCTGAATAGCGCTCAGCATCGTGAACTGAGAATTGGGCGATCTCCCGCTGCATCTCCTCCTCACTGCCGCCAAAGAGGAAGGACCGCGATCCCCCCCACCAGGAT
>JBOHUW010000128.1:0-5646 GCA_050734895.1 Candidatus Dormibacteraceae bacterium
CAACGGCCGGATGCTTGACCAAATTTTGGTAGTTCATGCCACATCTCCCCTCGGGAGCCAAGCAGCAGCCTCTCGCGAGCTACCCACCACCAATGGAAGACGCGCGCGTCTGGGCAGCTGAATGACCTTATCCCCGATGGGGGTCTTGATCGATCTCGCCTGCTCCAGGCGCTTCCGACGACCCCGCTCTCCCAGCCCCTCCGGACCATCCTTCCAAGTCCTGCTCATCTGGGCACCTGCCTTGAAAACAGGCACAAAGTGTTACAGTTAGGCATAAGAAACCCCCTTTGGTTTCAATTGGGCCGCCCCGACGTGCCGCCAAGCTTGGCGGGGCGTGCCCCCTATTTATATTTTCTACGCTTCACCTTTTCTTTATTTCTTGCGGCTCATCACCTCCTTATCCAAAGCATAGCATATTGCAGGAATTAATTCAGGTTAATTCCTTCCGAGTCCGTTGAAGAATTTCCACCGCTTCCCTTCCATGCTGGGCCGATGCCCAAAGGCCAGCAAACACATCACGGAACATGGTGACATCCTCCAGTTCGCTTACGTTCAAGGCAGCCGTAAGCGTTTCAACGTGAACCAGGTCCTCACCTCCACCAACATCTCTGAAATAATTGAATCCATGGCTATGCCATGTCCATACGGCGCCTCGTAACGGCACCACACCTACATCTACATTTTCCAACGTCATAACATTGAGGATCCTGTCTATTTGGTCGAGCATAAGTGCCCCCGTGGTCGGAGCCCAATAGAACACCGATTCCGGAACCACAAATTCAAATTTTTTTGAGGCGTTATACAGTATTCTTTGGCGATCTATCCGTGCTGCAACTGCACTGGCTATTGCCGACTCATCAACAGGAACATGAGCCAAAAACACCTGCCTCGCATACGCTGCAGTTTGCAAGAGCCCAGGAATAACGCATGGATGATACACAGATATCGCAGTGGCCTTTTCCTCTAATGCCGCTACATCAGACTGTAAAGCAGAGAGAGCACCTTCGGGAATAGACCCTCGCCATGCAATCGCCTCGGTAAGTGCCGCCTCAGCATGTCTGAGAAGATCGGGTACCTGCTCGGCAGTAGCACCTGTTGCTAGCGCCCACGCCCGCACATTATCCAGGGAAGCAGAAACCCGGCCATTTTCTAGCTTTGATACCTTTGACTGGCTAATCCCGAGCTGCTTAGCTAATTGATACGTGCTTAGTCCAGCCCTCAACCTGAGGCGCTGAAGGTCCCGCGCGACCAGCTGACGTTCAACCAGTAAGCTGATCGCTGAACCTCTCTAAATCGCCGCTTGGGCGTAGTTTTCTAATCGGCGCATATACTCAAGAGCTGGATCAGAAACGGCCAAGGCCAGGTCTCTCTGGGCCCGGCAGCGAGCCAGCGCCTCACGGTTGTCAGATACTTCAGCCCCTATGTAGTGACCCGACGAGTCATAGCGCATCAGGACCAAGGTTGGAGCCTCTGTCTCAACATCGAACAACCAGAAATCTTCGTTCACACTACTCAGTTCCGGATGATCGCCAACGTCTACGATTCTAGTGTCGAACCCAACTGCAATCGTATCCCGATAAGATTGCAGCTCATACTGCACATACTCAGTCAGCGGACTCTGCACCACATGGACACGCTGCCACTTCTTTCCCTCACCAGTCGTTTGCTGGATCAGAGCAAGCCAGGAACTATTCTCAACGGTGCGATGCCGAACTTGGCCGGTCTCGCGGAAAAGCCGAAGAGCTTCCTCTTCTTGGGGCACCGAATACTGTTGTAAAGTCTCCATTCGAAAAACTGATCGGGTGAAGGTCTGAAAGAGCTCATCAAATTCCTCTTCTCTCAACGAGCGGCGCGACTCAGCCCAGGCCGCTTCAAGAAGTACATCACGAGGAACACGCACCACAGCTTCACCTTCGGGCACATCCAGGGAAGAAGCAGCCTCGGGACCAGGTATGTAACCTTGCACAAAGAGGTCACCATCCTCCGTCCGCAATACTTGCGGGCAGGTTCGCCCATCATCGCAAGCCATACGACCAATTCGGTAGAGCCTCATGCTGACTTCCTCCTGGATCAAGTACCAATAATTCAAAATAATTCTAGCAGCCTTCCTCAAACTCTGCAATGGGCAGATTCCATCAGCGCTAAGAAATTCGGGAATCACCGCCAAGACAGCACAGAATTATCACCCTGAGCTGGGGTTGTCCCGGTTAGCCGGATCGATCAGCGCGCTTGAGTTTGCGGCTGCTGACCACCAAATAGCGCTTCGCTCAAGCGCTGTTCCTCATTCCCCTCAGAAGCTTTCGATAGCTCGACCTCCACCATCCCCTGGAGCAGTCCTCGATGCGCCAGGCCAATCACCTCCAAGCCAATCGCCTGACCGTCCTTGTCCACATCCAAAAGTAAGCCGGGAGCAACTTCTTTAGTCTTCTCCATTTTGCCCTGGCCGAGTTTTATATAGGCGATATCCTGGCCATAACTCACCTTCATACCTCTATCATTCTATCTCCCAGACCGTTTTAACGTGAAATATTTGCGGGGTCAACTTCGCCACCACCTCAATAGCGCGCCCATCAGGAACCCGACCGGTACGGACTACGAACCCTTGTACCTCAGCCGGCCTCTCCGCATCGTAGTGCTGCCATACATAAGCGATATCCTCCGCCGTAACCTGCCGCTGGCGCATTCTCAGCTTGGCATGCTCCTCGATATTGATTTTCGGCATCTGAGTCCTAGTTTAATCTGGGCCTTGGTAGCGTACCCAATCAGCGCCACCCAATTAAGGGATCGTCGCCAAAGCTGCCCAGAATTATCACCGCAACGGCTTGCAGATCCAAGCCTGTCCTGGAAAAATTTAGGCGGCTGAAGTTATTGTGACTGGCAGTTGGACAAGCTCTTGGGGCGACGCGTCTGGCTCGGGAACCGACTCTCCCATCTTTCGCAAGCCTGCGATATGGACCTCAATCGCTTCTATCGCATGCTCCATCGCCTCTTCGACCGTGGCTCCCTGGGAAAAGCAGCCTGGTAGCATGGGGACTGGAATAGCATAGCCGCCTCCGTCTGGAAGGCTCATCAACACTAGCTTATTCTCCTACTCCATGCCCCTCATTTGGAGCTTTCACAAATCGCGCAAGATCCATTGCCTGAGGATCACCATCAGCAGCCTTAGCTAGAAGTGCTCTTTGGTCAGCCTCGTGTTTCGCTTTCAGATCTGCTCGCAACGCCACATTCTCTGGTCTCTTAGATGCTTCTCTCGCTGCAGCTGCACGAGAGCCAATTTTTTCGGCCCATTCAATCTCCTAAAATTTGCTAACCGGTCAAACTAACTTCTCATTTTTCGACGGACGAGTGGCGGACAAATTCCATCTGGACTCGCCCTGTCACCATCCAACACCACCCGCCAAGGTAGAACATTTCTCCTACATTTTCCGAACCATGCTTACTACTATGCTGGCCAAAACATCCCTCGCTGCATGTGCACGCTTCTGTGCACAACACCCCAGAACCACCCCTCTTCACCTGGCCCCATCGGACTGGACGGACAAGATTCTTGATCTCGGAAACACCCCGGAATCTCCTCCCACCAGCATTAGGAAACCACTGCTCTATCCCCTGAGCTACGGGGGCAAAATCGCCGATTTCGAACTCGAAAATTGTCCGGTATCAGCCACATAGTATCAACCATCGGCCTTCATATGTGCACTCCGCGTGAACTCTTCACCCCTTAAGACTGCTGCACAATTTTCGACGTTTGCCCGGCGTAATCATCGGCAATCCCCTATTCGTGACGATACGTCGAAAAGTGCGGTAGTGCTGAGTTCAGGATCTCGCAAAGGTTAGCAGGGGAACGTATTGGAGTTCTTTGTCTGCGATGCGTAAAGCTGACAAGTAGGTGGTCCTAGCGCTGTTGTTCTCTCTGAGCTGGCCTGCATGACCCCATGTGAATCGGGGTTGGCCTAAGGCGATAACGAGTAGATCGGTCGCTAACCGGGCATGGCGTCCGTTGCCATTGGGCCAGGGATGAATGGAGACGAGGCGATGATGGAATCGCACGGCTATTTCATCAGCAGGCCAAGGTAATCGCGCAAGATCAGCGGTTTGTGTTTGTATGTCGAGTAGTAGATTTTCCAGCTCGGTGGATATGCGGTAAGGGGCTATCCCGATGGAGCTTTCCCGTTTCCGATACTGGCTTGCCCATTTCCATACTTCGCCGAACATACGGCGATGTAAGATTTTCAGGTATCGTTGGGTGAGCAATGTAGCCAGTAACGGGCGCCGGGTAAACGCCCAGTGCATGGCAACAGCGATATTCTCAGCCTCAGCGCGATTAAGCTCCGCGCGCAGAACTATGTCGCTTCTTCGTAGGCCAACAATATCGTCAGGACCGAGCGGTGTGGCACCATCTGGATCGATTCCGAAATTCACGGCTCTCTCCAGATCCTGCCGGATTGGATCACCTGATCGATATGCTCAGCCATCAAGGCATCGCTAAACTCCTCAGCTTGATCCTCTAGAGCCATGGTGGTTGCCACATGCTCTAACTCCTGGCGAACGATCTCCTCCGCCCGTCTCTGCACCGTGCCATTAAGACTTTCCTTCGGAATAAAGGCGTAGATCAGCGTGCAGTCCAAAGCCTGGGCGGCTCGGGCCAAGGTGGCCAAGCTGGCAGTGGCAGACTGCTCGTTCTTTTCAAGGGAAGTCACCGCAGGTCCAGAGACACCAAGTCGTCGACCAAGCTCAACTGCAGGCATGCCCAAAGCCTCACGGATAGCCCGCACCCAGCCCGCCCGGGGCGGCTCATAGCGGGAGGCTGGTCCTAACTTTGTTAACCGGGCATCCAGCGAAGCCCGTGCTCGGCGAGCAGTTTTAACCATTACCATAAGTTATAGCTTACGGAAAATCTCATTAATATTTAGCTGTAATTTAATGTTTGTCTATATATTCGTACGCTAGGACTTATTTTTTCTAATGAAACATGGGGTTCGAAGGTGCAAGCAGGCTTTGGGCTGCTTTGAGGATGTAGCCGGCGGCGATACTGGTTGCTCTCGTCAGTTCGGCCCACTCAAACTCGAAAACCGCAGCGAGGTCAGATAGGCACGCTTATGTCCACTCTCCCTACTCAAGCGAAGTGCAATCAATTAAAATACTCTCGTTATGCCTCCAAATCAATCGGAATCGGAGCCCCAAGCTGCAGCGGTGGAGGCTCGGGGGCTGATTCGTCGCTACGGCAAGGTAGAGGCGGTTAAGGGAATAGATCTCACGGTTTGGAAAGGGGAGGTATTTGGCCTGCTCGGTAGCAATGGGGCGGGGAAGTCTACTACCCTCCGGATGCTCTGCGGCTTGGTTGTTCCAACTTCCGGCGAGGCTCGCATTTGCGGTCTGGATGTCTGGCAGGAGTCGATGGCGGCGCGGAGGCAGCTCGGTTATCTTGATGAAAACCCAATTGTTTATCCTTATCTGACTGGGCGGGAGTTTCTTAATCTAGTCGCTGATCTCTATGGCTTAGAGGCTGGAGCAGGCCGAGCGAAGCGTATCGAGCGGTTACTGGAAACTTTGGTGATTCAGGAGAAGGCCGATGAGTTGATCTCCGGCTAAAGCCACGGAATGTTTCGGAAGATCAGCCAGGCTTCGGATTTGATTCACGAACCG
>JBOHUW010000129.1:0-5581 GCA_050734895.1 Candidatus Dormibacteraceae bacterium
TACTACCGCCTCGTTCAAGATCGAGCAGGCCGAAATTGCCCCTTCGAGATTCTCAAAGATCGTCTCGCTTTTCGATCATGAGGGAAGGACCCTACTCCCTTCGGTACTTGTTGACATTGCTGGTTTGATGGTATCACCTGCCCGACCCAGCTCCCGACGCCATAATGCCCCATGCTCCTCGCCGGCTCTAACCGGCGCTAATACCGAGTAGAGGTATGCCTTCTGATGCTGGCTTCCTCGACGGTGTTCGGTATTACCCCGATAGCACATCCCCGCCTTCTCCATGATCCGAATCGAGGGATGGTTCTGTGGATGGCAGATCGCCTCCACCTCCAGCATGCCGAACTTAAAGCCAAAATCGACCAGCAGTTTGGCGGTCTCGGTCGCGTAGCCCCGTCCCCACCGATCGCGACGGACCACGTAGCCGATGTCGGCCCGGCGCTGAATCCAGCTGCACACCGAGAGGCGAGCGCTGCCTACTACCACTCCACTGACCCGTTCGACCATCACCAACTCGAAGGCGCGACGCGGTTGTTGCCTCGCACTGGCGAGCGCCGCCTGGACAAAGTTGGCCGGTTTGGCCGGGTCGGTGTGGTCCCACATCATCCAGTGGGTGACCTCGGGATCGTTGCTCCAAAGGGACACCGCTTCGATGTCCCGAAGTGAATACTCCCGCAGTTCAATCATCGGGCCGTAGAGGTTCACACCGGTGGAACCCCATGGCGAGGAACCTCGGATGGCTTCTGCCGCAAGCGGTAGGCGGCAAAGCGAGCGATCAGCTGATCGCGCAGCTGATCCGGCTCGACTATGTCATCAACCACCAGATTGGAGGCCAGCTTGTAAAGATCGACATCCTCCTGATAGGCACGCTCCAACTCCTGCCGCCGGGCGGTCCGTTCAGCTGGGGCAAGCCCGGCCAACTGGTTGTAATACACGGCATTTACTGCCGGCTCCGGTCCCATCACCGCGATCTGGGCCATCGGGAGGGCGATCACGCAGTCGGTGTCATAAGCTGGGCCGGCCATCGCATAAAGTCCGGCACCGTAGGCCTTGCGGACGATGACCGAAATCTTTGCAACTCGAGCCCCGGAGAGGGCGGTCAGCATCTTCGCTCCATGTCGGATAATCCCTTGCCGCTCCACATCGGTCCCGATCATGAAGCCGGGCACATCGGCGAGGAAGAGTAGAGGAATGTTGAAGGCATCACACAGCCAGATGAAGCGCGCCGCCTTGTCCGCGCTATCGACGAAGAGGACGCCGCCCTTTACTCGCGGCTGGTTGGCCAGGATTCCTACCACCTCGCCGCCCAGGCGAGCCAAACCGGTGAGTAGTTCACCGGCGAAGAGCTGCTTGATCTCTAACCATGAATTTTCGTCGACCAGCCCCTCGATCAGCTGATGCATGTCGTAGCCGCGCCGGGGATCGGTTGGGATAATTTCGGCCATCGGTCGCGTTGTCGAGGGCAAACAAGCTTCCCCAGACGGCGGGAGTTGCCGATAATTACTTGGAAAATACTTCAAATAAGCGCGGCCCAGTTCAATCGCTGCCCGATCATCAGCAACCAGAAAATCGCCGCAGCCACTCTGGCTGCAGTGCATTCGGGCTCCCCCCAGCTCTTCTAGATCCACCTTCTCGCCCACCGTTACTTCAACCATTCGAGGGGAGCCGAGATACATGGAAGCATTTCCCTCCACCATCACCACCACATCGCAGAAGGCGGGGATGTAGGCCCCGCCCGCCGCCGAGGGACCGAAGAGGAGACAGATCTGAGGCAGCTGCCCGGAGAGTCTTACCTGGTTGAAGAAAATGCGACCAGCATGACGGCGACCGGGAAACATCTCCAGCTGATCAGTAATCCGGGCTCCGGCCGAATCGATTAGATAGAAAAGGGGGATTTGCAGCTTGGCCACCGTCTCCTGGAGCCGAATCATCTTCTCCACCGTCCGCGCGCCCCAGGAGCCCGCCTTGACCGTCGGATCGTTGGCAATCACTCCCACCTGGCGGCCATCGATGCTCCCCAGGCCGGTAACTACACCGTCGGCCGGAAGATCAGGGGCCAGAACGTTGGCGAAGCGTCCATCTTCCAGAAAGGAGCCTTCATCTAGAAGCAGCCCCAGACGCTCCCGCACCGTAAGCTTGCCCTGGGATCGCAGCTTGGCCAGATGGCGCTCGCTCACCATCTCCGACTTTGCCCGTAGTTGATGGTAGCGGCGAAGGAGGTCATCGCCTGGAGGAGGTGGTTGCTCAGTCATCGTGATGTCGGTCCAGGAAGGCTTTCACCTTCGACTCTACGGCCGGGTTGAGAGAAATCAGGGAGAGCTGCCCCTGGAGGTAACTGAGGGCCGCAGCATACTCCATGTCCTGCTGCTGATAGAAGGAATCGCGGCCCAATTTTAGCGTCTCGGCCGGTTGTCGGGCCAGGCCGGCGGCCAGCTCATCGGTGATCACATCGAGCTCGGTGATCGAACCCACCACTCGATTAATCAGCCAAAGTTCTTTCATCTGCGCGGCACTCCAACGCTGCCCCAGGAGCATCATCTCTAACAGTGGCTTGCGGGGGAGGTTGCGCTGCAGAATAGTTTGGACCATCGCCGGCCAAAGTCCCAGGTTGATCTCCGAGGTGCCGAAGCTGGCCGAGTCAATGGCTACCAGGAGATCACAGGCACAGGCGAGGCCAAATCCTCCGGCCAGGGCATGGCCGTTGATGCGCCCGATGATCGGTCGGCCTAGCTCGGGTAGCAGCCGGAAGAGCTCGACATACAAACCCCGCTCGGCATGACGCTCTAACTCCGATTGAGGTACGGTGAAGGAGTGCAGGTCGGCTCCAGCGCAGAAAACCTTCTCCCCGGCTCCGGTCAGCACCACTACCCGTACGTCGTCCGTGTTCTTACACCAGCGCAGGCCGGCGATAAGCGCGGTAAGCAGCGGGGTAGAGAGCGAGTTGCCGGCCTCCGGTCGATTGAGAGTGAGGGTAGCCACTCCACCCTCAACGGTGATCGGGAGTAGGGGCATTGCTGGATGAGAAGCCACAACTACTATCCTAATCAGCCTCCTCCGAATTGTGTCTGTAACCTTTGACTAACGCTCCTAACCTCGGAGATTAATCTATGAATTTGAAACCTCGCCTGGAATGGTTGCTCATCAGTGTCCCGATCTCCCTGTTGCTCGCCGGCTTTTATCCCCAGCCGATCCTCCTCTTCATCTCTGCCGGCCTAGCCATAATTCCGCTCGCCGGCTTGATCAGTCAGGCCACCGAGGAGTTGGCCCTCCGCTCCAGTCCGCGGATCAGCGGTTTGTTGGGAGCCAGCTTCGGCAACATCACCGAGATCATAATCGCTGTTCTGCTGATTCGAGCCGGCGAGATCGAGGTCGTAAAAGCCTCCCTCATCGGCTCCATCCTGGGCAACCTGGTGCTGGTTTTGGGGGCTTCCCTCTTCGCCGGGGGATTGCGCTTCAAGGAGCAGCGCTTCTCCGCTCGATCCGCCTCTGCTCATGCTGCCTCGCTACTGATGGCGGTAACCGGGCTGGTGTTGCCCACCCTCTTCGCGCTTAGCAGTACGGATACCAGCGGCGAGCGGGAGATAGTTAGTATCGGGGTGGCAGCGATTCTGATCGCTCTCTATGGGGCGAGCCTCATTTTCTCGTTGGGTACCCATCAATATCTCTTCCGCTCTTCCATGGAGGGTGAGCCGTCGAGATGGTCGGTACGGCGCGCGGTGGCGCTGTTACTGCTCACGGCGTTGGCCGTCGGATTGGAATCCGAGCTGTTGGTCAACTCGCTTGCCCCAACCGTGGCCGCGCTGGGCGTCTCTCGTCTCTTTATCGGTCTCTTTGTGGTGGCTACGGTGGGCAACGCGGCGGAGCATGCCGCGGCGGTTCAGTTTGCTATTCGCAATAAACTTGATCTCTCGATGGAGATTTCTTTCGGCTCCTCGACCCAAATCGCTCTCCTGGTCGCCCCCGCATTGGTAATCGGAAGCCTGGTTTTTGGCCGACCAATGGATTTCATCTTCTCTCCTCTGGAGGTCACCGCGGTTGCACTTGCCACCCTGATAACCGCCCTGCTCACCACCAAGGGAAGAAGCAGCTGGCTGGAGGGGCTGCAGCTGCTTGGCGCCTACGCGATCATGGCTGTCTCTTTCTTTTTCGTCCGAGAGCCGTGAAGTAGAATTTTTCGGGAGCGCTGGCGCAGCATCTCTTGCGCTTCAAAGAGCACGTCAAGTATCAGCGAGGCCTTTCGTTCGGGGATCTGGAGTAGATCACGGTGAAGTGGCGGTACCAGAAGGCGGAGGCACTTGGCCATCTCCTTAACCCAGAGGGCGGGCACGGTGGGTTGATCTACCTCCAAGAGGTCCTCCACCTGTCCCAACCAGCTATCCAACTGCCGCATTCCGGAGCGCTGCTCGGCCAGCTGCTGTTCCCGTTGGGGCCCAACGCTCTGATTCCTCAACATCTGATCGACTGCCTCACTTAACATTTTTGGGTTGCTCCTTTTTAATCGGGCGAGGCAAGCCTAGCCCCTACTTGGCCAAATCCGTTATCGGTGATAGCAGGAATGTAAGAATAGAAAGCGATTGTGTCAAGCCCTAATTTTCATTCTCGATGAATAGGCTGCCTTCGCCGTTAGCGCGAGGTGGGCAACAGCTACGCTTGAGCTGGGGCCAAATTCGGCGCGCGCTGATGCGGTTCAAAGGCCTGATCGAGCGGGGCCGGCGGCCGGAATTGAGCGATGAGTCGGGGCCGAGGGAGACTCCGAGACTAATCGCCGCCTTCACCCGCCAGCTTCAAATGGCCCGAGATACAGCCCTGAATCCGGGTAAGGCTCGGGTGCTGCGGGATCGCCGAGGGAATCGGCTGCGAGCCAGCGCCTACGGTCGGACGGCCGGCTCGGCCCGCAAGGGTGGAGATTTGGGCTGGGGCAGCAGAGGTTGGCTGCCATTAGGAGCTAAGGTGGGACTGATCGTACTGCTGGCGATGAGCAGCTTCTTGGGCAGCTCTCAGCTCTTCGTTGACTACGCCGCTGAACTCCCCGACGCCCATGCTCTGACTACCAATCCACTGCCTGACGATACCCAGATTTACGCTGCAGACAACTCTCTTCTGGCCGACCTGCGCGATCCCAACACCGGATTTCAGCACTACGATCAGCAGCTGGGCCAGATGGGCCAATGGCTCCCCTCGGCGACTATCGCCATTGAGGATGCCAACTTCTGGAACGAGCCGGGGATTGATCCCCAGGGCATAGTTCGAGCCGAATTGACCAACCTTCATCAGGGAAAGATCTCTCAGGGCGCCTCGACAATCACCCAGCAGCTGGTCAAGCTCCGGCTGCTCAAAGATTCATCACAGAAGTTCGACCGCAAAATCAAGGAGGCGATTCTGGCTCTCCAGGTCGATCGCACCTACAGTAAACATCAAGTTTTGGAGATGTACCTCAACTCAGTGGAGTATGGCGATTTCGCCACCGGGGCCCAGGCGGCGGCGCAAAACTACTTCCGGAAAGACACCGCCAACTTGGATTTGGCCGAAGCCTCGATGTTGGCCGGAATTCCCCAGAACCCCAACTACAATAGCCCCCTGA
>JBOHUW010000130.1:0-5574 GCA_050734895.1 Candidatus Dormibacteraceae bacterium
CTGTTGAGACTACGGAGAAGATCAACTCCTCGAGTTAGCGGGCTCAGTTCGACAATCAAACGTAGTGGAGGCGGATAGATGCTGATCGGAAAGATTGTGCCCGAGAATAAAAATAAAATGCTCATCACCAGACCGATGGCACCGAATTCCTGCCAGCTGTCTAGGAAGGTGGTCACCGCGCTTCCCCCTGCAGCGAAGGTAAAGCCGATCAGGACCACAGCCAGAAGATTTAGCCAGGCCCATGGTGAAGGGGTCAATCGGAGTATCTCCATGGCGACCAGGAAGGCCGCCGAATAGACAGCCCCCCTAATTAGAGCCCAGACCACCTCGCCAAGGATGATCTCTCGGGGACTAATTGGGGTATTCAGAATCGCATCATAGATCCGGACATATTTGATCTTGAACAAGAGTGAAAAGGTACAGTCATAGAGAGCTCCGTTCATCGCCGCCACAGCCATCAGCCCAGGGGCGACGAAGACCGGGTAGGGAACGGAGTGACCGCCTACCGAACCGATCAGAGAGCCAACCCCGAAACCGATCCCGGCAAGGTAGAAGAAGGGCTCAAGCAAGCCAGATAGAAACAGCCACCACGCCCGCCGATAGCCGAGAAAGTTGCGCTCAACAAGGGAAAGCGATTTCTGCGCCGTAGAGCTCATGTTCACTTCAGTAGCCGCCGGCTTAGAGTCCATCGAGCAAGAAGAGTTCCGCTCCCCACAAAGAAGAGCAGCACCGTCAGATGGAGCAGATCAAGCGGCAGCTGTGGGGTACCCAAGATGAGCTCTCGGGCCCACGCAACCCCATGAAAGGTGGGTGTTAACCACGCGACTGACTGAAGTGGAGAAGGCAGCCGATCGATGGGGAAGAAAGCTCCGGCTAGCAGGAAGAGCGGCATAATTCCGATTCGGAAAAGGAGTATAAAAATGCGGTCGTTTTGGGCCACTCCGCTCAGAGCGGTGAAGGGCATGGCAAAGGCTAATCCGGTCAATACCACCACCGGTAAGGCGAGTATTGCCCACGGGGTGTGGATCAGACCCAGGCCGAGCATCCCCAGCCAGAAAAAGAGGGATATCGCCAGCAGCCGGAGGGTAAGCCAACTCATTTCTCCAAGCAGAATCTGGTTGATGCCCAGTGGAGTTGAAAGCATAGCGAGATAGGTCTGGCGCCACATCACTTTGTCCAAGATCGGCCAGGCCCCTTCCATAGCTCCCTGTTGCATGGCGGTCACCGCGAGCAGGCCTGGAGCTATGAAGGCGAGGTAGCTAATTCCCTCAAATCCGCCGGCCTGGGGGTTGACCAGACTTCCCACCCCCCAGCCCATGCCGATGAGAAAGAAGAAGGGAGAGATAAATATCCAGAGGGTTGCTCTCCAGGTATGGCGGAGTTGGAGAAGATTGTGCTCAATCACAGACCAGAAGCTCATCTTGATTTACTCAATCAAACTATGGCCGGAAAGTCGAAGGAAGACATCTTCCAAGGTTGCTCGGCGAACTAACAAGCGGTCAGGAGAGAGACCTAGTTGGCGAATCTGACTCGCTGTCTGATCGCCATCCTCGGTATACAGCAATACTCGGTCAGCTAGCCACTCGGAGGGTACGGATAGATTCTGCAGCTGAGTCTTGAATTCGAGCTGCTGATCAGCCCTCAGCCGTAGTTCGACCACCTCTCGACTGGAGTGCTGTTGAATTAGCTGGCGAGGAGAGCCCTCTGCCACGATCCTCGCCTGGTCCATGATCACCAAACGATCACATAGCTGCTCTGCCTCTTCCATGTAGTGGGTAGTCAGGATCAGGGTGGAGCCCTGTTGTTTGAGGCGATGGAGGCGGTCCCACACCAGATGCCGGGCCTGAGGATCAAGTCCAGTGGTCGGCTCGTCGAGGATTAGCAGCTCGGGTTGATTAACCAAACCGCGGGCAATCACCAACCGGCGCTTCATTCCGCCCGAAAGCGGTTCTACGTTGTCATCAGATCTCTGCTCCAGCTGGACGAATTCCAGAAGCTCCCGGGCCCGGGCTCGTGCCACCCGCCAAGGGATGCCGAAATAGCGGGCGTAGATGATCAAATTCTCCAGTACAGTCAGCTCCTGATCGAGGGAATCAAGCTGAGGTACTACCCCCAAGCAGGCCCTGATTTGGGCCCCCTGCCGAACTGGGTCCAGCCCCAACACTTGGAGATAGCCACTGTCCGGTGCAGAGACGGAGGAGATCATCCGCATGGTGGTAGTCTTGCCTGCTCCGTTGGGCCCGAGAAAACCAAAGGCCTCCCCTTTTCGAACTTCGAAATCCACCCCATCCACCGCCACCCGTTGGCCGAAGTGTTTAGTTAGACCTCGGGCGTGAACCGACAGGTGGGAATCAGAACTTTCAGACATAGAAAAGCTACCCTACCAGAAGGAAACGCTTGTTTGGGGTGGAATGCTTCTAAGTTTTAACTTTTTGGAGCTGGTCCAGGGCGTAATCGGCTGCCGATTTGGGCAGAGGGGCGTACTGGAGATCGGTGCCGTAGCTCTGACCAGTAGTAACCATCCATCGCCAGAGCTCGACCAATGCCTTCTCTCGCGCCGCATCTTTCTGCTCCTGGCGCAGTACAACCCAGCTGAAGGTGGCCAAGGGGTAGGCTCCGGCACCGCTCTGATCGGTTATCGAGAAATTTTCCGGGCTGATCGATGGGTTGGCAGCCGCCGCTTGAGAAGCCCCTTCCAGCGTCGCCTGAAGGAATGATCCAGCCCGGTTCTTTATATACGCCTGCTGCAGTTTGGCCTGAATCACTTCGGCCAATTCAACGTAGCCGATCGTACCTTCACTCTGCTTGACCAACGAGCCCACCCCCTCATTCCCCTTGCCGCCAACTCCCAACGGCCAATTGACCGACTTTCCCACCCCGACTTTAGATTTCCAATCCGGACTTTCTTTGGCCAGATAGTCGGTAAAGGCATAGCTGGTACCGGAGCCGTCGGAGCGATGAGCAACCTTGATATCCAGTGCCGGCAGCCGGTTAGAGTTGAGGCTTTGCAGGGCGGGATCATTCCACCGCTTGATCTGCCCCAGATAGATACCGCTGATCGTTGCTCCATCCAGATTCAGCCGCTGCACCCCAGGGAGGTTGTAAGCCAGGGAGATTACGCCGAGTGTGGTCGGCAGCTGGACCAGGCTATCGGTACCCCCTGCCGCAGCCACCTCAGAGACGTCCATCGGCACATCGGTAGCCCCGAAATCAACCGTGTTCTTAGTGATCTGCTGGATCCCGCCACCGGAGCCAATCGCCTGATAGTTAATCGTTACCTGGTTGTGCTCCTGAGTGTATTCATAAAAAGCGCGATTGTAAAAGGGCTCGACGAAGGTGGAGCCTGCCCCGGTGAGATTGCCCTTTCCGACATCTGCATTGCTGCTCGAGGTGCCACCGCAAGAGGCAAGTAGAACTGTCCCCCCGACTACCGCGGATAGCCAGCCCAACCTTCTCATGCCAAACATTCTTCCCTCCTCAAATTCAGCGATGCCGCATCAACAGCCGCGTCAACAGGTTAACCGCCAGCACGAATAAAATCAAGACCAAAGCTGCCCCCCACGCCGTCTGCTGGAGATCCGGGTAGGGAGTAAGTGCGTCGTGATAGACCACCAGCGGTAGCGCCGACATCGGCTGACCGGGGTCAAAATTGAGCAGGCGATTTCCCAGGCTGGTAAAGAGGAGGGGGGCGGATTCGCCGGCGGCGCGGGCAATCGCCAGCATCGCCCCGGTGAGAACGCCGGGAAGGGCCGCCGGAAGTACTAGCCGAAGGGAGACTTGCCAGCCAGGTAAGCCCAGAGCCAGTCCCGCCTGACGCAGCTCACCCTCAACTTGAGCCACCGCCGTCTCCGTGGTCCTGACAATCAACGGAAGCATCAAGAGGGCGAGAGCCACTGCCCCGGCACCACCAGAGAAGGCATGGCTCGGAGCAACTAGCAAGGCATAGACGAAAAGGCCGATGGCGATCGAGGGGGCGGCAACTAGGGCATCGGTGCAGAGTCGGATCAAATCGGCAAGCCGGCCTCGCCCCCAAGCGGCCAGCTGACTACCGGCGATGACCCCCACCGGAAGGGCCAGGAGGGAGGCCAGACCAACCATGATTACTGTCCCGAGGAGAGCATTGGCTACTCCGCCGCCCGGGATTCCGGTGGGATGTTCGGGATTGGTCAGGAAGGAAGGCAGGGCCAGCGCCGGGAGGCCGTTGATCAACACATAAAGCAAGACCAGAGCTAACGGGAGGAGGGCCAGCGCCGAACCCAGGTGAATAAGAATCCGAGCCAACCTGTCAACTAAGCGACGGTAGGTGATCCGGCTGATCATCGCACCAGCCGGATCAGAAGCAGCGCCAATCCGTTGACCAACAAAGTGAGGAGGATAAGAATCAGGCCTAGGCTAATCAGGGCTGAGGGATAGAGGCGACCGGTAGCCTCGGCAAATTCATTGGCCAGAATGCTGGCCAGAGTGTAGCCGGGAGCAAAAAGCGAGCCGCCCAACGCCGGGCGATTGCCGATCACCATAGTTACCGCCATCGTCTCCCCCAGGGCCCGACCGAGGGCCAGGATAGTGGCCCCGAAGATGCCTGGCCGAGCCGCCCGCAGCACCACCTGCCACCGGCTCTCCCACCAGGTGGCCCCCAACGCCAGGCTGTTCTCGGCCATCGAAGGGGGAACGGCCCGAAGGACATCGCGTGAGATCGAAGTCAGGGTGGGCAATATCATCACCGCCAAAACCATCGCGGCCGCAAATAGGCTGGGGCCACTGGCCGGTCCGGCAAGGAGGGGGATCCAACCCAGATGGTTGGAGAGAGGGGTTTCAATATTGGCGGCTAGCCAAGGAGCAAGCACGAGCAGTCCCCAAAGGCCGAAGACCACACTGGGGACGGCCGCTAGCAGCTCCACCCCGATTCCGATCATGTTACGCAACCAGCGCTGGCCCGGCTCGGCCAAGAAGAGTGCACTCCCCATCCCCACTGGGAGGGCGAATGCAAGGGCGAGCAGGCTGGAGATCGCAGTTCCATAGATGAAGGGGAGGGCACCAAATATCTGATGCACCGGATCCCAGGTCTGGCCGACTAAAAAAGCCCAACCGAAAGTTTGGAGGGCCGGAACTCCAGCGACACCGACCACCACGACCAGAGCCACCAGAATCAGGGGTAGGAAGAGGATTGAGATGAGAGCCAATACTCTCACAGCTCGACGATCTCCCCCTCTACCCAAAAGATGATGTCCTCGGCGATATTAGTCACCCGGTCGCTGATTCGCTCCAGATCGTGGGCAGCCTGGATCAGGGTCACCGTACGGAGGGCAATGTAGGGGCTAGGCTTGCCTCGCCCGATTAAGTAATCAACCACCTCCCGATAGAGGTGATCGATCTCCTCATCGCGTACCGCGATCTCCCTCGCCCGCCGAGCATCCTGGTCAGCCAGTGCGGTCAGGATGTCATGGACCATCGCCGTGGCCAGCTCACCCATACGAGCGAAGTGGGGCGGCAGCGGATGTTGGGGCGGCTCGGCCAAAATACCGCTGCGACGGGCGAGGCGGACGGCGTAATCTCCCATCCGCTCCAGTTAGATAG
>JBOHUW010000131.1:0-5567 GCA_050734895.1 Candidatus Dormibacteraceae bacterium
GTCCTAAATCGAACTGAAAAGTGGAGAAAGTGGTGTGCGCCCCGGGACTCGAACCCGGACGGGTCTCCCCACACGCCCCTTAAACGTGTCGGTTAACCTGATAGACACAATCGTACTTATTAACCAACACTACTTCTCCATTCCGGCTAATTAACCCGAATTTATGTCGTGCAAAATGGCCCCTCGGTAGTGTGGTAATTGTCGTCGTTAAATGAGTCTCCAAGCAGGCAATGCAACTATAGAGATACCGAGGGGCTTACTTCAGAGGTTCGCTCGAGGTCCCTATCCGAACAAACAGTTTGCCCCGCACCATCTGAGTCCGCCGCTTCGGAGTTATCGTGAGGATTTGCGCGCAAGCTCCGCACGCAATGATCCAACGAGCCATTCTAACTCCCATGCTTCGGTATACCAGGCAGTTGATACTCGCAACAGCGGACCGGCAGAGGATTTCTCAACCACCTGAAGTTCGACCTGATGATCGTTTCGTAGACGTGAACCCAATCCCTTGATTGGCATCTCCGGGGTGGGCAACCACGTCTTCATCAGCAATTCATCCTCTAGTCCGTTGACCACGGGAATCAGGCCCAAATCGGCCATGGCTGGACAGAGAATGGTAAGTAACTGCCGAGAAGTTTGCACGGCCGAACAGAGCTGTTCCTTATAGAAACGGATAGCGAAGGGTACCGTTAGCCAATTAGACGGATCGGTAGTGCCGGCGAATTCCTGGCGAGTACTGAGCGGGACCTCTCGGTCAATCCCGCCCCAGCTGACGATAAGCGGATCAAGGCGTTGCTGTGCGGTTGGTGAAGCGTACAAGAAACCGGTCGGACATGGCGCGCACAACCATTTGTGCAAGTCAGCAGCGTAGTAATCACAGCCGAGAGCGGCGAGGTTCAGCGCCAATTGCCCAGGCCCATGGGCACCGTCAATAATGGTCGTGACACCCTGCTCGCGAGCCACCGCACAAAGCGCGGTGACTGGCATCCGAAGGGCGGTATCGCATGTGACATGTGAGCTGATCAGGATCCTAGTGCGCTCGGTTATTGCCGATAACACTACATCAGCCCGGGCAGTTGCGGTAATTGGTGCAGGCAACGGGAAAGATGGCATTACTAAACGTGCACAGCGTTGGCCACAGATCCACTGCCAGAGTCCAATCATCGAACCATACTCGGAGTTAGCTAAGATCACCTCGTCACCAGCCCGGAGATCGGCTGCTAGCGAGCGCGCGACAAGATTCATGCCGAACGTTGTGTTCGGAGTCCAAATCAGGCTGTTGGTCGGAGCCCCTACATGGTCGGCCAGCGCTGCGCGGGCTGCGTCGAGACCGGTGGCAAACTCGGTAGTCAGTGCAGGCAACGGATTAGCGTTAATATGGCGCTGCAGCCGCGCGCGCTCGGAAACTACAGCATTAGGGGTAGCGCCAAACGAGGCATGGTTGAGGAACGCTAGCTCGGGATCGAGTGCGAACTTCTCGCGAAGGGACACTGTGTCAGATGTCCACTTGTCGGATAATATGGTCAACTTGATCGCGCAGAGAGGGTGATCCGAAATTGACCGCATCAACAAGGAGGCTTTGGCGCATCAGAGCTAACTGTATCATGCATAGCGTACCGATTAATGGTACGCTATGCGTAATGGCCTCTCTTTCGGCTAATGCCCTTTCCGACTATCTTATAGCCCAGGGCCGCTACACCTTCACCGCCGAGGAAGCAACGATGATCACTGGGTGGAAGGAGGTTCGCAGTGGGCTGGCCCGGCTGGCAAAGGCAGGAAAGCTGTTCTCGCCCTACAAGGGCTTCTATGTAATCGTTCCTCCCGAATATCGCTCTTGGGGAGCAGTGCCAGCTGAATGGTTCATTGATACCTTGATGAATCACCTGAACGTGCCCTACTATGTCGGTCTCCTGTCGGCAGCCGCCATGCATGGTGCCTCCCATCAGGCTCCGCAGGTCTTTCAGGTGGTGACCGGCCGGCAGCTCCGGGCGCGGAATCGAGGTCGAATTCGATTGCGTTTTCTTTATTCCGATCACATAGCCAAGACCCCCGTCGTCCGGAAAACTGTCCACACCGGATCGATTTTGGTTAGCAGCAAAGAGGCTACGCTGTTCGATCTAATAGCCCATCCCGCTGCAGCAATCGGTTTCGGTAACATCGCCACGGTCATACGAGACCTCGGCGAACTTGATGGGAGCCAGCTAGCTGCAATCGCCAAGACGCGTCCAAGAGTTCACGCTCGTCGTGTTGGATGGCTTCTGGAACAGTTCGATCCAAACGTGCAACCCGTGGTCACTTCCAGCGGTCAGGAAAGCTCCCGTATCGAATCGTCGCCAGCACCAGTCGACCTAGAGCCGCTGCGTTTGGTCGCATCACCTGGTCAGGGCAGGCCGCTGCCACTCGATGGCCGTGAGGCCAGGCGAGGACCGGTCGACCAGGGTTGGGGGCTGATCATTAACACCGAGGTTCAACCGGACATTTGATCCCGCTTGCAGCAATCAACCAGTGGTCGGCTAAGACTCCCTGGCCGACGACTCTCCAGGTCGAGCAGGACCTCCTACTGAGCCGGTTGTTGATCGAGATCGCCAATCATCATCACCTCGGCGAGCTTCTCGCCTTCCGGGGCGGGACCTGCCTCAACAAGCTTCATATGGACCAGCCGATTCGTTACTCAGAAGACCTGGACTATGTTCTTACTCGGCAAGAGCCGTTGGGGGATTGCTTTGATTCCCTCCGCAAGATTGCGGATTCCATCGGCTTCGACGTCAAATGGGCATCTGGTCATCCAGTGACTGCACTCTACCTGGTGACCACCCCAACAGATACCTCCGGACGAATCCGAATCAAGCTGGAGATCAACAAGAACGAGAGCCAGCCGTTCCGGCCGACGATCCAGATCCCTTTTAGGGTTGGCTCCATCTGGTGGGAGGGAGAGGCACGCGTTCGCACCTTTATCATCGAAGAGATTCTGGGAACGAAAGTGCGGGCCCTACACCAGCGTCGCAAGGGCCGGGACCTCCTTGACCTCTGGTACGGGATAACCAAGTTGACGTCTTCGGACGATGTGGTGATGGCTGCTTTCCACCACTACATGGCTAAGAATGCCTTCACCTTTCCACAGTTTGAGGACACATTGGACCGAAAGCTGCGGTCGGCCGAGTTCGCCAGCGATCTCGAGGGTTTGCTCGTAGAGGTTCCATACGGATACAAGATGGAATCAGCGGCCGAGGTAGTCAAGGCACGACTTGGCCCTTATCTTCGCAATTTCGCAGAGAGGCGATCTCGTTGAAAGCAAAGGCAACTGGGCATGGCGTTGGAACTGTCAAAAAGAATGTAATTGAAGCAGCCTAAGGCGAGCGGGCTGTAACCACAGACGATGAGGGTCCCGCCGGCTACGAGTATCCGATGGGCTTCTCGCAGTAATGTCTCGCTGGGCGAATGATCAATAAAGGATCGAGAAGCGAAGTTAAAAATAGAGAAAGTGGTGGGCGACCCGGGACTCGAACCCGGACGGGTCTCCCCACACGCCCCTCAAACGTATTGGACTACATAACTACCCAAATCGAACTTGTTAATAGACACTATTTTGAAAATCTGGTTAATTAACCCGAATTTATGTCGTGTTAAAATGCCCCTCGGTAGTGTTGCTGGAGGAGTAGGAGCTGAAGGATTTTTGGCCCCGAGACCGCCAAGTTAAGAAGGCAGGGCTAAATCCAATAGATACTGGTAGAATTACCGTATGGCTATTGAAGCTCAGGAAGTACGTCAACTCACCCGAGAGGAGGGCCATGCCCTCTTCGAGCAAAGATCTATGGAGCTGCTTGGGATGTCTCGAGAGGAATTTCTTGAGAACTACCGAGAGGGGACTTTGGATCCTGAAGATCTTCGGGTAGCTGAACTCGAAATGATGCTCCCTTTTGCCCGCTAGATCACCTCAACAAGCAGTCCAGGAGTATCTGAACCGTTTAACCCAGATTATTTGCTGTGTTACTCGTGACCAGCTTGTTGGCTCGGTAGATGGGTACAATCCAAGTCAATCACATGTCCTCGAATTTGGACGCAAGGAGGGCGCAGGTTCGATTTCAAGTGGCAGTAGCCGTTTGTGGTTGAGCGTTATACAGCCCTATTTGATCGTGCCGCATGGAAAAAATTGGCAGTTGGATCCCCTCGGTTATCTTTATGCTATACGAAACGATCAACAGCAAGAGTTACTTAGCTTCCACTGGCACCCGGCCGGCCGGAGCAAAGCTACAACCCCACATCTCCACTTGGGTCACGGATTACAAATCACTCAGAAGGAGTTTGTAGGACGGCATGTTCCAACCGGCATCGTAAGTTTGGCTCAGGTAGTAAGGTTTGTCATTACTGAACTTAAGGTGCCTGCACTGCACCCAGATTGGGAGCAGATCCTTGATGAATACGACAGCTAAATAAATCGGGCTTGAGGCGAACAGAAAAGCTGGCTTCTCCAGATCTTACAATGCATCCTCTATCCAGTCGATCTGAGGATGGCGTACGGATGAAGGCTCCACTACCGGGCAATCGTAAAGCTATCGATTTGTTAGTCGTGGAGCAATCCCATCCACTCTAATCGCTGGCGAGCCTGCTCACGAGGAACCAATGGCAGCTGGCCAGAGTCAGCAAGTTGGTCGGCAGCCTGGAGTTCTTCAAGCAGCCCGGGATTGGATTCCAAAACTTCCAGAATCTCCTGATCCCAGCTATCAAAGTCTGGTTGAATAGCCATATTCATCATGGCACACGTGGATGGAATCGAATTCAGCTAGCTCATGGAAGAGGCAGTGGCCTGCAGTTGCCCGGTAGGACGATCGTGAAGCTCGAACCCTTCCCCAATGTGCTCTCCAGGGTGACCTGCCCACCGTGCAGATCCACTATCTTGCGAACTAGATACAGCCCCAGTCCGAGGCCGGAGGCCGTGGCGGTAGCTCCACGCTGCCATCGCTCGAAGACCCGCTCTACCTCCGATGTCTCGATGCCCGGGCCCTCATCGCTCACGGCGATCGTCAACTCTGGATTAGCATCGACCGTAATCCGGATCTTGGATTGATCCGGGGAGTATTTAACTGCATTGCTCACCAAATTGATCACCGCCAGCCGCAGCAGGTGGCGATCAACTGTAGCCAGGATGTCCGGCTCGGGTAGCCTTTGCTCGATCTCGATCTTCTTAGCCAAGAGTTCAGCTTCGGTGGCCACCGCCGCCTCCTTGATAAGCTCCCCTATCCGAGTAGGCTCGCGACGCAGAGCATCGGCATGGTCTTCAAGATGGATGATTTCGACCAATCCATCGATCAGCAGCTTCAGCTCGGCAACTCCCACACTGATCATCCTTAGACCGGGCAGCATCCTTTCCGATACCAGGCCGTAGTCACCTTCCAGAAGCATCGATAGGCAACCATTGATCAGCCCTAGCGGACGGCATAACTCGTGAACTGCCAGTTGCAGAAAATCATCTTTGATCTTTACCAGCTTTCGAAGCTCTTCGATCTGGAATTTGCTCAAATCCATGCCCATCTGGAGTCAAACCTTACCACTCTTCCTTCACGGAATTACAC
>JBOHUW010000132.1:0-5516 GCA_050734895.1 Candidatus Dormibacteraceae bacterium
GCCTGGAGCCAGGATCGCGGCTGGCCGAGCTCGATTGGGGAGCTATGGTCAGCGGAGAGAGTGCCCGGAGGATCGGCTGCGATGCGGAGATCACTCCAGTGTTGAAGAATCGCCAGGGCGATGTTCTACATGTGGGTAGCGCTGCTAGATCTACTCCGCTGAGGATGCGAAAGGCGCTTAACCTGAGAGATTGCCACTGTCAGTGGCCGGGCTGTTCGATTCCCGCCCGGGAGTGCGAATCCCATCATCAACAGCATTGGGCCGATGGAGGACGGACGACGCTGGAGAATGTTCGCCTGTTGTGTGGCTATCACCACCGCTTGCATCACCCTGAGAACCACCGCCATCGGGAGGAACGTTCGGCTATTGAAACCAATCATCGCGGACCGCCCTGAGAGAATTAAACGACCATAATCGTTCCCCGCGACAAGCCCTCTCTTCCGGCCATTCGCTGTCGCACGTAATTCGTTCTGCTGCGGGTTCTAAGAAAGGAATTCCTGGTGGCCGCTGTGGCCAGCCTTTCGTTGCATCATCCCTGGGTCGACTCCCCTACAACACCAGAGGAGTTTGAGGCGTACTTGGCGCGCATCTCATGCGATGACCAACAGGGGTACTTGATTCGTGAAGCGGTGTTTGTTGGTGGCAAAGGACGAGGATTCATGACCGCTGCTTTGTCGCTCGTGCTTGACGATCTCTTTGGTCGCTTGACACTCCATCGCGCCGAGGCAAATATTCAACCGGGCAATGCCCGATCCATCGCTCTGGTCAAGAGACTCGGGTTTCGCTTCGAAGGATACTCCCCTGGCTCCCTATTCATCGATGGTGCTTGGCGTGATCATCACCGATTCGTCATTACGTCTGACCTCTACTTGCGATGAGCCGGTACCAGTTGGCTAGTATGGTTGATCTGACCATGGATGTTTCTCAATTAATCGAGAAAACAGCAGTTGACCCGGGTGTCTACGAGCTTCGTCCAGACTTTGCTGTTCTCTTGATAGGTATCGAGGGGGCGAGCAACGGACCCAGTGATGACCGGTCGCGGACCTGGCTCAGCGAGGCGGCTGAATCGGTATCTCAAGCAGAAGATCACCCTCATGTCATGGCGTGGCGAGAGGCATATCAAGCCTTCGGGGCCAAGCCCAAGCGGTTTCGACCCTCCGTCGATGCGCTTCTTCGTCGCTCCAGCACAGGTTTGCCCGAGGTCAACTGTCTGGTAGATGCCTACAACGCGATCAGCGTGCGTCATTGCTTGCCTATTGGAGGAGAGGATGCCGATGGTTATGTTGGCCATCCTCGACTGGTTCGAGCCATCGGTGAAGAGACTTTCGAGACTGTCGTCTCGGGCGAGGCGATTACGGAGATTGTTGGGGCGGGAGAAGTGGTCTGGCGTGATGATGCGGGCGTTACATGTCGGCGTTGGAACTGGCGTCAATGTGTCCGCACCCGCGTCGAGGAACACTCCACGAATCTTTGGTTCCTGCTTGAGCGGCTGGAACCGCTTTCTCTCGATGAGCTGCAGATTGCCGGAGATGAACTGGTGGCGCTGGTGCGTAGCGTCTCGCCCGAGGCCAAGGTGTATGTTCGACTCTTGAAGCCACTGCTAATACATCAACAATAGCAATGAACGTTCTTGTCCTGCAGCACCTTGAGGTCGAAGCTCCGTACTGCATTGCCGATGTCCTCGCGGATGCAGGCCTTTCCTTAGAAGTGTGTCATACCTGGGCTGGTGAACCAATTCCCGCCGAGGCGAGTGGCTATCGAGCGGTTGTGGTTATGGGAGGTCCGATGTCTGCCTACAGTGACGAGGGTTTTCCGACGCGCCTGGCGGAGCTTGCCCTGCTTGCAGATGCTTTGGAGTCGGGGGTGCCCACCCTTGGTGTATGTCTGGGCGCGCAGCTCCTCGCTGTTGCGGCTGGTGCTAACGGACGGCCGGGAGATGGCCCTGAGATCGGCTGGGGCAAAATCCGCTTCCTGTCTGACGCCGCCGGTGATCCGTTGTTTGATGGTCTGCCGGATTCGGTGAGTGTCTTGCATTGGCATGGCGATACGGTTGATCTCCCGGCAGGAGTCTCACCGCTCGCCTCATCCGAGCAATATCCCAATCAGGCGTTCCGGCTGGGTCATCTGGCCTGGGGGATGCAGTTTCATCTCGAGATCACCGCGGCGGCCGTGGACCGCTTTTGCGCGACCTTCGAACAGGATGTTGCGGCTGGGGGTGGTGCTGAGACGATCCGCACTACTACCTCAACTGCGCTCACTGAGTTGGAACCAGTACGCCGTATTGTGCTTAGCCGTTTTGCGGCGCTCGCTGCCTCAGAGTTGGATATCTCTGATCGGCTTGGTAGCATGGGTTGAGTGACCCTAATTCAGAAAGATGAACCCCTGATGACTCTGATCAACGTTTTCACCGTCGATCCAGAAAAGCAGGACCGGCTGGTCAAGTTGCTGGATACGGCGACCGAGGAGACGATTCGGCACCTCCCCGGCTTTATCTCGGCCAACATTCATCGTTCGAGAAGAAGATCTTCAGTCGATGCTGAAGAATCCGGAAGTGGCGGAGCATATGCGGGAAGCACTCTCCTTCGTCAGCAATGAAGCCCATCTTTATACTGTCGCCTCGGTTCATTCCAAGTAGAGCTTAAGTCGAAATTAGGGTGGTTCCGATAAGTGAGGCCAGGAGCAGCCTTATCCGAGATTTCTGATTTGGGAGTCTAGCGAGTGATGGTTGTCTCTGCGTGTAGGGGAAGCGGATTCAAGCATTCGGCCGCAATTGGTGAATCCATTGCTCAGATGGTTACGACCGGGCATTCCGATATTGATATGAGCAGCTTTACCCCTTCAAGGTAGGTGGGGAAATAGGAGCAGACTTATCCGGCTTTTGGTCAGACTAAAAGGATGTCACCCTTACCAACTGTTGATAGTGGCGGTAAGCTTTGTCGTCGAACTCGCCTGCCTCAGGCGCCTTCACCGCAGCCATGGAGAGAGCGCAGGCATCCGCCAGGCGCTTGGGCCAGGAGGTCCCGCGAATCATTCCGAGGGTCAGGGCGCTGACAACGGCATCTCCGGCCCCGGTCGGGTTGCCAGTTAGGCGCTCTGATGGTTGTACCCGCCAACGGCCCTCGATGGTAACCGCCAGCAAGCCTTCATCGCCAAGCGAGACCACTACTGCCTCGGCACCTACCTCCAGCATTGCCTCTACTGCCTGCAACTTATCGGGCTCGGTATTCAGGCGATTTCCAGCGAATCCCTCCAATTCGGAGAGGTTGGGCTTGACCAGCTGTGGTCGGGCATGCAGACCCCAGGTGAGTGCTTCGCCGACGGCGTCGAGCACGACAGGAACTCCAGCCTTTGTGGCTAGTTCACCTAACTGTCGATAAGCGTCAACTGGGACGCCCGGCGGAAGGCTGCCGGCCAACACCACGGCCTTGGCGTGAGCAAGACGATCTAAATAGATGGTGACCAATGCTTCCCACTCCTCGTGTGCGATTTGAGGCCCTGGCTCGAGGAATAGCGTGGCATCTCCTCGCGCGTCATCGACCACTGTTACGGTGCGGCGAGACTCACCCTTCATCTCGACAAGGCGGGCGCGGAGTCCGGACCGGGCCAGCTCTTCCCGCATCCAATGTCCGTTGCCGCCTCCAGCTAACCCAATGACCTCGGTTGCCATGCCCAGCGCCTGCAGAGTTCGGGCGACGTTGACCGCCTTGCCCCCAGTACGAGTGCGAACCTCTCGTAGGTAGTTGACGCCGTGCCACTCGACCCGCCCGATGCCGTAGGTGATGTCGAAGGCGGCGTTGATGGCGACGGTGAGGATCATCTTAAGTTGAACCCTCCGGCTACCCCCGCAACGTTGCTGGTTGAGCAGCCGTTCGGTCGCAGGCCTGAGCGCGCAAGGCTCGAGCGATTCCGTCACGGCCTTCCAGGATCAGCCGACGTAGGGCTGGCATCGGATGGGCATCGTTTAGGAAAGTGTCGGTCCGATCCACGGTCGATTGTTCGACCAGTAATCCCGGGTAGAGGCCGACCACGATTTTTTGGGCGGCCTTGTTGGTGCGTTTCTCCCAAACTTCCGGAATTACACTGAAGTAGCGCTCGGCGAAGTGGGCCAGCAGCTCTCTCTGGTTGGGTTGGACGAAACCCCCGATAACCGCCGTCACCATCGCATTGGGCAGTTCTTCATGCAAGACTACCGAAGACCACGCTTCCTCCTTGGCGACGAGGCTGGGCCGAGCGGCTCGGCAGGCGGCGGCCTGGCGTTCGCCGGCCGCTGTCGAATCACGCTTCAACTCGGCTGTGATAGCCGCTTCGTCGGCTTCACCGTTGGCCATCAGCGCGAGCAGTAGGGCCCAGCGCAAATCGGCATCTATTGTCAGCCCTTCAATTATTTCGCTGCCCTCCAGCAGTCCGCGCACTATCTCTAGATGTGCTTGGTCGGCGGCCAGCGTGGCCAGCGTACGGGCCCAGGCCAGCTGGTGGTCGCTGCCTGGAGCAGCCGCGTGCAAGAACTCCACGGCCGCGGCGCCCAGTTGCCGTCGTCCCTCAATTCGGTAGTTCGGATCGGCAAAGAGGTCGAGCGTGGTTATCGCTCGCTGTTGGAGTGATTGGACCACCCCAATATCACTCTCTCGACCGATGCCAGAAAGGACTAGCGAGAGATATTCCCGAGCCGGCAGCTCGGCGTCGCGAATCATATCCCAGGCCGCTCCCCAGCAGAGGGTGCGGGGGAGGGAATCGGCAAACTCTCCGATCGCTGAGCTCAGCGTCTTGAGCGAGGTCTCATCGAGTCGGATCTTGGTGTAGCTGAGATCGTCGTCGTTAAGCAAGATCAGATCGGGCTGTTGGCGCCCTAGCAGCTGGGGCACTTGGCTGCAGGCTCCGGCGATATCCAACTCTAGGCGATCAGAGCGGAGCAGGCTACCCTCGTGGCGTTGATAAAATCCGATCGCGATGCGGTGGGAGCGCAACGTCGGATAGTTGATCGATGCCTCCTGTAGCACCGCAAAGGAGATGATTTTGCCCTGGTCATCGGTAACAAATTGGGGCCGCAATGTATTGACTCCGGCTGTCTCTAGCCACTCCGCTGACCAGCCTGAAAGATCTCGACCCGAGGTCTGCTCCAGCGCGGTTAGAAGGTCGGCCAGCCGGGTGTTACTCCAGGCGTGTTGCTTGAAGTACTGTCGTACTCCCTCCAGGAAGTTCTCTCGCCCTACCCAGGCGACCAGCTGCTTCAAGACCGAGGCTCCCTTGGCATAGGTGATGCCGTCGAAGTTGACCTCCACATCTTCTAAATCCCTGATGTCGGCGACGATCGGGTGGGTGGAGGGGAGCTGGTCCTGAGCGTAGGCCCACGCCTTCTCGGCGTTGGCGAAGGTGGTCCAGGCGTTCTTCCATCTGGTTGCCTCGACCTGCGCAAGAACGCTGGCGTAGGTGGCGAAGGATTCGTTCAGCCAGAGGTCACTCCACCAACTCATGGTGACCAGATCGCCGAACCACATGTGGGACATCTCGTGCAGGAT
>JBOHUW010000133.1:0-5491 GCA_050734895.1 Candidatus Dormibacteraceae bacterium
CACGACCGCCCGAACGGTGCTTGCAATGAGCTCCGATCCGGTCGACAGATCGTATTAAAGGCTTTGAGCCAGTCAGGCGCAGAGTCAGACCGGAACGGAGCTTATTTTCATTATCACTGTCAGGCGATACAAAGACCGCTACCGGAGCAGAGGGCGCCTTCCTCTGTTCTGATATCTCGATTGGTCGGTTAAGCCCTTCTCTTAAGCCTGAAAAAGACAGATATTGGTCATATGCTCCCATCATCTGATCGCCTCCACCATCTCGCTCTCCGACACAGCCACCTGTAGGTGACGACGCCACATTTCCTTATCTCGGCGACAGGCAAATGATCCAGAGTCGTCGATGACCTCCAGCCCGATCTTCAGTTCGCTGGCCACCGCGGCTACTGCCGGCAGCGACCCCACGAGCCTGATCTGCACGATCTGCTGATTCATTGCCCCTGATCTCCCATCCACGCCCGCCGATAGAGGCCGAGAAGTAACAGTGCCTGGTGAATCTTGCGCTGGATCACCTTTTCAGGTGGATGCTCCTTGCGCAAGTAGGGCTCGGATTTGAGACACTCGGCCCCAGCAGCTATGGCCTCCATCTCCTCATCGTTCAAATGGAGTCGATATCTATGGCTCATGACCCCACCTCGCCAAGGCGCGACTCACGCTCTGCCCATTGGGCGAGGTCTGCCAGCCAGGCTCCGATTCCCAATCGCTCCAAGCCATGCTCTCGCTCTACGCAGCTAGCCCTGTGCAATCTCCGAGCTCGTCGATTACGGTATCTGGATACTGATCCTCTCTCTGACAGAAGTCGGAGAAGGAAGGAGAGCATCTCAGGGGCATTAGTGCAAATTTCTTTGAGTGCTACTCTCCTCTTTGAATTGTCTCTTGGAGTCTGGACTTTGATCCGAATATCGCATCGGCCTGATTCCGCCAACGGCAGGGCCAGCTCTACCAGCCGTGCAATTCGATCCACCTCCTCCCGAATTTTTTCGTTGCTCCTCCAACTCAACTCTCGGTTGGGGGAGGCAGGAAATTGGTCTTTCTTAATCTCACCGTGTAAGCTCATAACAGTTCTCCTCCTGTTGCAGGGGGTTGATTTCGAGCCGGGGTAGTAGCCTTGCCAAGCAGCACCCCGGTTCACTACACCTATCGCCAGTTCAGTTCATCGGCTGGCCCTCAGGCTTATTAGGGTTTTGAAGTAGCGTTCGGGAGAGCTCATGCCGCAGCTCCTGACTGCTTACGCCGACGGCTTTGAACGCTTCTCAATGCCAAGCGCGTCATGTGTGCTCGAATCGCGTACTCAGCCCGCTTTATGCGCTCTTCTTCCGGCAGCTCCTTTGCCGGATCGACAACCACCTCAAACCGCCTCAAGAAGGCGGACCGAGCAGAGGAGGTGGCAGCGGTACGGTCGTCGGTTCTTGCCCACTTGGCATAAGCCGCTATGCGCGCTCGCATTGCTGTCGCGGAGCTGCGACCACATTTCCATTCGTGGCCGCATTCGGCACATCGCCAGTAGGTTCCCCAACGGGGGGAATCAACCAACCGAACCTCTGCCTCGCATCTTCTCGGACATTCAGGCTTCTGCTGAACAGTCATGTCGATACTCCCAAGCCCTGTCGAACAAGGGTGCCATTGTCAAGCCCAAGCCCTATAAGCCACCGCCTCACAGTGGCGTACGGAACCTGAATATTCCGAGAGATTGAGGCGGTGTTCATGCCTTGCCTTCTGAGTCGCCTCAATAGATTGGGCACTGGCTCGGCGAACTTTAGCTCGACGAGCCGCATCTGCGGCGATTCTTGCCGCTCTGACCATTTAGCCATAAAGGCATTATCGCCTATTTGGCAATTACTTGTCAATATGAAAAGTTTTGCGGAGACACATGGGGCCAAAACTCCGGTCTGGGTGGGCCATTTCAGCGGTCTACGCAGACAGGTGAAATGGTGCGTAGACCGGAGTAAATGGCTCACTCTGAGGATCGTGCAGGACTGCTCCCACGACCCCTTCATAGACTCGCCTCCTGCTTTCATGCAAATGACCTTCGCCATCTCTCCATTTGAACTCGTAGCCGCTCTGGCATATCTCTCCACCAGCTGATGCCGTAGCCACCGCGGTAGATCTCCAGAGTCAGCAGCCCAGAGGTGGCAATCAGCTCCATGGGGCAGAGGATCAAACCGGTAATTAGTGGCACCAGACAGCGAAGGCCCTTCAGTAACCACCGCTGCTGCGGGGTTAACTTCAAAGTCTTGAGACGAACCGAGAGCCGCTGTCCATGGGGACTCGCTGCCACCCGATTCCACAGCCGCAGCCCAGTCGGCAGCGCCGCTATAGGGTAGGAGAGCAATAGCCCAGAGCCGAAATGGCCGTGTGAAAGCAGACCCCAGGTCAGGCTTCCCCCGACAAGGGTCACCGAGAACGCGGCCAGCCGAGCTTCCAGCTGCCCAGCGCGACAGTCAAGGCAGGTTGGACCAGTGATAATCCTGCGCTTCCAGCCTCGACAGAATTTACACATCGTCGCCCCACAGCCAGAGCACTGCCCATGCTCCGGACAGTAAGGGTGATATTTGCATGGTGAAGTCTGACTGTTGGGCTTAGTTTTCGGTGGCGGCGCAGAAGTCCAGGAAGAAGTTGGCTCCTTCCGTCCTGCATTATCACGAGCCTCAGCATCGGCCCTGCCCTGCCCCATCTCCCACTCTCGACGACGAGCCGGATCATTAATCACCTCGTAGGCGGCATTGATCGCCTTCATTCGCTCGATGCCGGAGGGGTTGCGGTCTGGATGGTACTTCATCGCTAAAGCCTTGTAGGCCCCCTGGATTACCTCGGGCTCTGCAGCCGGGATGAGTCCGAGCACCTGGTGCGGGGTTTTCGCTGTTCCAACAGTTGAACTGTTCACGATGCCCTCCTATCGAAGCGCGGCAGACGTGGGCCCCTACGCTCTCTGCGCTTGGGCCAACCGCCCTTCTGAGTTCTAGCTCGCTTGAGGCGTTCGATCACTGCTCGGCGCTTGAGCATGGCTCGCTCCAGCTGGCGTAAAGGCAGCGCGGCCAGCTGAGCCACCTGTTCTTTTAGAGGTCTACCCTCTCGGTTGGGACTGGCGTGCTTCAGCAATGCCTGATGCACCTTGTCGCTCAGATTCAAGGCTACCGCCAACCTGGTGATCGTTTCTCTCCCAGGTGAACGCCTTCCCCTCTCTATCCAAGAGAGCGTCGATTGTCCGAGCTGAGCTCGAGCTGCCACCTCTTTCTGAGTCAGACCGGATTCCAACCGGGCAACCTTCAATGCTTGGGCTAAATGAGACGGCAAAGGCCGAATCCGGCGATCAGAAAATATCACTACGCGCGGACGCGTAACGTGCCCGCGCGCGAGGGAGCGAGCCTCCAGGCGGTTAATCAGGCTCATGCCACAACCTCCATCAGGGCTCCCGCGGAGGCCGATATCTCATCCAGCCGCGGCCGAGCGGCTGATGATGCTGCCCACCGCTCCACCTCTGAATCACTCACCAGATAGCCTCTCGCCCGCCTGGGCGATGAGTGCTCAGAATCCCGAGATCGAATCAAAAACTCCCCCGGGCGCGATAGCATCTGGTCGGATCGCCAACCCTCGCCGGCTGCTCCAGGGCCAAGTACGATGTTGACATCGGTGATGCTGCTCACCCCCAAGCAAATCTTTGCCCCAAACTGCGCGCTAAGCTCGGTACCCCACTCACCGAGTGACTTCGCCGAAGATCGCTGAGTTGCCAAGATCAGGTGAATCCCTACCTTGCGGCCCTTCTTAGCCAGCTGTACCAAAAGCTCCATCATTAAGGTCAGGTCGGCCGCCTCGTCGACCACTAACACGATCTCCGGCTGAGCTGAGGAGGGCGTCCAAAACCGCTTGCCCTGGTGGCGCAACCAATCGGTGCGAGCGGTCATTATCGCCTCTAACCGGCCAAGCAGCTGCTCGGCCTCTACGGCGGAGTTGAGCACCAGATAGCCAGGCTCAAATACTGACTCCCACGGCCCAAGCTCGGTTCCTTGAGGATCGATTCCCATTAGGACTACATCTCGGCAGTTGGCAAGGCTACCGACGATAATGTTGATCAAACTTGATTTACCCATTCCGGTCTGACCGGCAAGCAGGAGGCTAACTCCCTTGCCGGCCTCCGGAACTAGCAAGAGCAGCGCAGAAGCGCCATCCTCAAAGGTGCCTAGCCGAATCGACTGTAGAATGCTCTGGCTGCTCGGACCTGGCCATTTCTCGACAGCTTTAAGTAGATCCTTGGTGACCGCTCGCAAATAACAGCGATTGGCCAGTTCATCGGGGATGATCCGAAGACTGCCGCGGCGCACCTTCAAGGCACTCTCCAGATTGGCGGTGATCGCGATTACCTCAGACACCGTGTGTCCGGAGGAGAGCTCCAGAAGTAGGCTCCAACCCACCTCATCGCGCTTCCAGATCGAGGCTTTGCTACCTCCCAGAGCCTTGGCTATTGGGGCTCCGGGCGCTGTGAATTGGAGCCAGGAGGCCACCACCTCGGCCGGATCTCTCTCTCCTCGACCTCCATCCTGCCTGCGCCCCTTGAAAAGCGCGACCAGCAGCAACACGAAAGCAGCTGCAAGCAGGGGGTAGAGCAGGAAGCGATTTAGTCCAAACGCCCAGATGAGAGCAACCCAGACCACGCCCAACAACACACAACCAGGAGCAAGCCACCTGCTGGAAATCTCCCAAGAGAGACAGGGAATCGAGAATTGTGCCTGCGGGCGAATCTTCCACCAGACCCCATACATTCCGGCGGCGCCGAGGAAGATCGCCAGAGGCCATAGCCCAGGCATCGTCAAATGCAGAGTCTCGACAGTAAAAAGAGCCAGAATGCTCGCGACGAGAATAAAACCCAGCCAGTTAGGAATCCGAGCCAGGAACTGCGAGCGAAGAGTATTCACCAGCCATCTCCCTGCGCGAAGCGAGAGTGACTCTCGCTGAACTGCTGATTGCTCGCTCAAAAGCTCAGCAAGGCGCTCCAATAGCTTGGCTTCAGCAGTTCTCGATCTACCGAACACTTTACCTAGCCCCCGATTCCCTGCAAGCTGTGACCGATCACCGAGGCTGCATTAAGAGCTCCGGATGCGATGTTCGGACCCTGAGTATTTATCCAGAGGAAGACGGTCGGTATCAGGCTGGCAGCGAAAGCGCAACCCGCCGCATTGCGAACCAATTTGAAGCCGTGATGGGCATGCCAGGGGGAAAGGAAGACGATAGTTCCAACCAGCGCTGAGGCGATGGCCACCTTCGGTGCCAGCGCAAGCACGCTATTGGTCAGTTCCGCAGCGATATGGGCGATCTTCTCAGTCAGGATCGGGATCAGGGCGGAGGCCACGAAGACCGCAAGAACCCCGAGAAGCAGCTTCTCAAGCACTCCGCCATTTGCGACTTTTTTCTCAGTTGAGCGAAGAAAAGACATCAACCACCTCCAATTGGATGAATGGGGAAGGACAGCCGCCGCTACCCTTCCCAGGGCTTATAT
>JBOHUW010000134.1:0-5461 GCA_050734895.1 Candidatus Dormibacteraceae bacterium
CAGTTACCGTAGCCCCCCACTCCAGCCACCACTCCGCGCAGGTAGGGCTGACTCTCCGGGAGGGGACCAAAGTGGAGCGAATCGAGCAATGCAATCGGCCGCGCCCCCATGGCCATCACATCTCGCAGGATGCCTCCGACTCCGGTTGCCGCCCCCTGGTAAGGCTCTACCGCCGAGGGATGATTGTGAGATTCGACCTTGAAAATTGCCGCCAGGCCATGGCCAATGTCTACCGCCCCGGCGTTCTCCCCCTGAGCCTGCAAAACCCGCGGTCCCTCTCCGGGCAGCTGAACAAGCAGGGAGCGAGAGCTTTTGTAAGAGCAGTGTTCGGACCATAAAGCCCCAAAGATACCCAACTCCACCGAATTGGGCTGTCGCCTAAGTCGCTCGACGATCAGCTCATATTCTGCCCGAGTCAGTGCCACCTCATCCAAGTTTTGCGGATCGAGCAAAAGCTGACTCATGCCACCAAACGACGGACTGATCGGACCACCGAGGAGAAGAGGAGACGTCCATCGGTGCCCCCGAGGGCGGCTTCAGTACAGCGCTCCGGGTGGGGCATCATGCCTAGTACATTACCGCTCTTATTAGTGATACCCGCGATATTGTGAGCCGATCCATTGGGATTGGCCGAGGCGGTGGTCTTGCCCTCCGCGTCACAGTAACGAAAGACCACCTGCCCGCGCTGTTCCAGGAAGGAGAGGGCGGCCGGTTCAGCCTGAAAGCTCCCCTCGCCGTGAGAAATCGGCGCTCGAATCACCTGGCCATCGCGCAGCTCGTCGGTAAAAGGGAGATCGCCGTGTTCGCAGACCAAGTGAGTCCATTGGCAGCGAAATTCCAGTGAGCTATTTTGGATCAGGGCTCCGGGCAGGAGACCACACTCACAGAGAACCTGAAATCCGTTGCAGATTCCCCATACCAAACCGCCCCGCTGGCTGAACTCGATAACCTCCTCCATCAGGGGGGATAAGCGGGCAATTGCTCCCGGGCGGAGGTGATCTCCATAGCTGAAACCGCCGGGAAGAAGCACGCAATCGACCTGAGGCAAAGCCTGATCTCGATGCCAGAGATAGACCACCTGCTCGCCCAAGACCTCTTCGATTACCCAACCACAATCGCGATCCGACCAAGTTCCGGGGAAAACGACAACCCCGAACCTCATCGCTGAGCGGTACTCCGCTCAGCCGCCTTAAGCTCAAAAGAGAAGTCCTCAATAACTTGGTTGGCCAAGAGGGCTTTGCAAAGCTTCTCAACTCGGGCGGCAGCCATCGCTTCGGACTGAGCCTCCAAATCCATCTGGATATGCTTACCCACCCGTACGTTACCGACCTCCTGAAATCCTAGTGAGTGGATTCCTCGTTGGACGCTCAAGCCCTGTGGGTCGTTGACCGTGGGGCGCGGCAACACGGTGATTTGGGCCTGAAAACGCTGCAGCGACTCCGCCCCGACCGGCGGTGTGTCTCCGGTCAACCGACGATAGGCAGTGAGGTAACGCAGCCGAGCGGCCTCGGCTACCTCTTCGGGCATCGCCGGCGGGGGCGAGTTCTTATCCCATTCACTCTCGGCCAACCAATCGCGGATCGGCTGCTTGTCATAGGACTCGGGCGTGCTGCCAACTTGATACTTCTCCGCCTCCCAGTAACGCGAGCTATCGGGAGTCAGGACTTCATCAATCAGCACCACCTCGCCGTCGATTATTCCAAATTCGAACTTGGTGTCGGCCAAAATCAAGCCTCGAGCGAGGGCTGCCTCGGCTCCGAATTCGTAGAGTCGGAGGCTGAGGCGGCGCAATTCCGCGGCTCGCTCCACCCCCACCTCTTGCTCCAGTTGAGAAAAGGGGATGTTTTCATCGTGGCCGTTATCGTTTTTGGTCGCCGGAGAGAAGATCGGCTGGGCCAAGCGCTGGCTCTGGCGGAGACCAGCGGGGAGTGATTCACCAGCCAGAGTTCCTCGTCGAGAATATTCCGCCCAGGCACTCCCGGCCAGGTAGCCCCGAACCACGCACTCGAAATCAATTCGCTGCGCCTGCCGAACGATCATGCAGCGACCTTCCAACGCCGGTTGGTGAGATGCCAACTCCGGCGGCAGCTCCGTCAGGCGATCCGAGAGGAGATGATTGCCGACTATATCGGCGGTGCGGTTAAACCAGAAGGTGGAGAGTTGGGTGAGCACCCGGCCGCGGTCCGGGATTCCGTTGGGCAGTACCCAATCGAAAGCCGAAATGCGATCGGTGCTGACCATGAGCAAGCGATGGTCGGCCAATCGGTAAGTATCGCGAACCTTACCTCGACGAAATAGAGGCAAGGGTAAGTCGGTGCTAACCAGGGCAGGGGGATTCACTCTCAATTGATTTTATACGTCAAATTAGCTGCCGGATGCGGTGATGAGGGACTACTCCACGGCCAAACCAGATAATCTGAATTCACACATGGATGGCTTGGCTCCAGAGTATGCCCGTAACCGGGAGAGCGAGGACTGCGTTGGAATTCACGAAGGGTGAGCAAGTGAACAGCCTGCTCTCTGCGGAGCGAGACCCGTCAAGTCCCCCTCCGATCGATAAAACACGAGGAGAAGACTCACGTCGGTTAGTAGAAAGAGCCAAAGAAGATCCAGGGGCATTTGCTGAACTATATGATCGCCATTTCATTCAAATTTATCGCTTTGTCTATTCCAGAGTTCGGGATCAGGCCCGAGCCGAGGATGTCACCTCGGAGGTTTTCATGAAAGCCCTACGAGGTATCGGACGCTACCAGGACACCGGGCGCCCCTTCTCCGCCTGGCTCTACCAGATTGCATCCAACGCGGTGGCGGACAGCTTTCGTTCCCTGCGACCAACCGAGGACATAGAGGAGCGGCATGATCTCTCCGATGGCAAGTCCCTGGAGGATCTGGCCAGCCAGCGCGACCAACTGCGCCAGGTTTGGGTATTGGTCGAGCGCCTACCCAGACAGCAGCGGGAGGCGGTAGTGCTGAAGTTTCAGGAAGATCTGAAGATTGAGGACATCGCCGAAACGATGGGGAAATCGCCCGGAGCGGTCAAACTACTCATCCACCGAGGAATAAATAAGGTTCGCCAAGAGGCCGGTTCGATCCGCCACTCGAGCGAGGAGATTAACTGATGTCGGTGAATCTGGATCCGGAGCTGACCGAGCTCTTTGCCGCCGACCCGGAGCTGACCGAGTTGGCCGGGCTACTGGCCACAGCCACTGCTCCACGGGTCCAGCCAAATCCCGCTTTTCAGAGGGGTTTGCGGGATCGGTTGGTCCGAGAGGGATGGCGGCGACAAACATCTCCAGCGCAGCCTTGGTTCCGGCGACTCTTCTTCACTTCGACGTCGCTGAATTGGAGCGCGGGGATAGCGGGCATCCTGTTGATCGTCTTCGGTCTCCTAATTTTCAATACCCGGCAGGGATTCTCTCCAGTCGAGGTGAGCAGTCCGCTGGCCGATGCCCACCAGGTAGCGGTGGTTAAACCGATCCAGCTATCTTTCACTCAGCCGATGAACAAGCCGGCCACCGAAGCAGCCATCTCGCTTAAGCCAGCGACTCGGGTCAGCTACCACTGGACCTCACCTTCAAAGGTGGAGATAACTCCACAAGCCGGATCGCTCACCCCTGGAACTAAGTATCAGGTAACCGTCGCCCCCACTGCCCGCACGGCGGCTGGAACCGTCCTACCCAAACCGAGCCAACTCCACTTTGTCACTGCTGAACCGGCTCCACCAGCGGCCCCACCAGCCTCAGACGACGGACTCAGCCCGACCCTCGCGGGAATCCACTCCCTTGGCTCAACCGGAGGGGCTCGATCAGCCTGGTCTTCCGATGGGCGTCATCTTTATGTAATCGACCCCGCCGGTCAACTGCTGGCCTACTCGGCGGCGGGCGGAGCGGCTCAGGTGATCGCGAGCTCCGGAGTGAGTCAGGTGGCGGCAGGACCGGAAGGCATCGCCTACGTCCAGGGCAACGATCTGGTTTATGGAAATCAGGCTCTTCAGGGAGTCAGTCCGCAGGCGATTGGTTGGCAGAACTCCTCGCCGATCTACCTCTCGGGTCAGGACGTGCTCAGCCAGGGTCAGAGCAGACTTCATCTCTCGAGCGCGGCCAGCGCGGCCAGCTTCTCTCCCAGCGGCAGACGGCTCGCCTATCTGACTTCCGAAGGGCTCCATCTGGCCGATCTTAGCAACGGCTCCGATCGCCTGCTGGACGGTGTAACCCAACTCGGAGCCTGGTCTCCAGACAGCTCCAACTACGCTTATGTACACAATCACCAGCTTTTCCTGGCCGGGGATAAAAATTCCACCCGAATTGCCGATACGGGGGAAACCGACAGCCTCAGCTGGAGGGGGAATCAACTCCTACTAGCCGGCGAAAACGGGCTTTACCTCCTTCCCTCCAGCGGCGGGAATCCCACCCTGATCTCCAGCGCAGCAGGTTCAGATCCTCTCTGGTCGCCTACCGCGAACATCTTCTCTTATAAGGAGGAGAACTCGATCTGGATAGCGCAAATCTCCCACAGCTCCAACTCCCGGAGGAGCCAAGAAGAGGCAGTTGAAGGCTTTATGAAGGCACGGAGCAGCGGGGATGCAATGGCCGCGGAAAGTTTCCTCAAAGGTGACCAGAGCAATCTCGACCAACTTCCCCTCCTCTATAAAGATCCCCAGAATCTGCTCCGCTACCAAACGGTGCTCGATCAACCCGAACATATGACTCTCCGTCTGTTTATCTCTCAAGGGGCAGACCAGAAGTCGGTTGACGAGACGATCACTCTACATCCTGACGAGCAGGGTCGATGGTGGATCTGGAACCTCAATGACGCCCCGGCTCGGAATCTGAGCAGCGGTCCCGAGCTGGCTTCCTTCAAAATTGATGGCAGTCAAATTGAGATTGGCTTTAGCACCGATTTGGATCCCAAAACCATCTCTGCAGTGAGCGTCGATGGGATGAGCAGTATCGCCTCATACCAGGCCGGAAGCCGAACTGTAATCCTCGCCCTGACCCAGCCGCCGAAAGCGAAAGAGAAGTACCAGCTGGAGATCTCTAGTGGATTGCAGGACATCAACCACAACTCCGCGACTCCCGACAGCCTGGAATTCGTCGGACCCGATACATCTACCCCGGCCGCCCCACTTCCTCCGACAGTCACGCCCTCTCCTACTCCCCAGCCTACTCCTTCCTCAGTTGTGACAGTAACTCCAACGCCAACTCCCAACCCGAGTGCCCCCGTAATAATCTGGCCAGGGAGATAATCAGGCTTTGGCTCGAAAACTTAAGCAGGTCAATCAACAACTCGCGGAACTACACCATCAAGCTACTTCAACCCAGAAATGATTGGGGGAGGGATTTTCATTGGGCACATGCCTGACCTAGCGGGTAAAGCAAGCAATGGCCAGCCCTTTGCTCTTGGTTTATCCAAGGGGTCAACTTTAACCTCCCGCTAAAAAACAAGCCAAACAGGGCGATTT
>JBOHUW010000135.1:0-5458 GCA_050734895.1 Candidatus Dormibacteraceae bacterium
CTTATTCCTTGCTTAGGGGTGATGGCACCGGCTTCGGCCACGTTGAGGTGCGTAAGCCGGCCCCAGGGAGCTGGACGGCAGTGATCTTTGCCAAAAAAGATGACAAGAGGACCAAATACACCGGAGCGGTTAAATTCACCTACTTCGGTCAGCGCTTTCAGTCGGTTGCAGGGGCTAGCCCAGAAGAGTTGCGGCTGGGCCCGGGAGAGCATGGCAACATAAGCGTGAGTATGCCGGCTAGCACTCAGCCCGGTGATACCGCGGCCAGCCTACATCTCTCGACCGGTGGAGGCAACGACGGGAGCATTCCGGTGCTACTTCGCGCCCTACTACCTCAAAGTGGCAAGTTTTCCGGAACCCTAACCGGAGGAGCGGATAGTCAAGGTCAACAATTTGCCTATCAGTTCGATCTGCCAGGTGGGCAGCCGAGTCTGAATTTGGGGCTTACCCTCCACGATCCAAACTACAATTTGCTCGGGGCACTGGTTGATCCCCATGGAGAGCCCCTTGATATCCAGTCGACCCAAGCTGGGAGTAATCCCGACATTTTCGGTTCCAAGCTGCAGTTTTTCCACCTCCAGCCAGATGGGGGGAGATGGACTCTGGTCCTACAGGTGGTTCCGCCGACCGATGGCTCTCGCTTGAGTGAACCATTCGAGGGGCAGTTCGATTCCTCGCCCCCGAATTTAAACGTCAGTGGAATTCCCAACTCAGCAGCTACGGTCTTATCCAGAGGTAAGGCGGTTACGGCCACGGTTAAGGTGTTTAACCGGGGTTTGGTGAAGAAGGGATTCTTGGCCGATGCTCGCCTCGGCCAACGCTCCCAGCTAGCTCTGGTCGGCGCTGGCACGAATAACCTTAGACTGCCGCTTTCACCCAGCAGTTCGCCGAGTTTCAACATCCCACCAGGTACCGATCAAGCCGTCTTTTCGGCGAAGAGTTCAGTCCCGATTAACATGGTCGTATCACCCTCAGGTGGGGATCCCAACCGGTTGGGCGGAGCGCAGCCGAACAATGCCGCAGTGGCGACGATCAGTGATCCGGAGGTGGCACCTGGTCAGTGGTATACATTGCCCGGGGCGGTCGGTCCCTTTCCCGACGGAGGCGGGGGTAAGGCCGCCGCCAGCGTGACCGCCACCGTGGACACTTACCCCTTCGATTCGGCAATCTCGGCCAGCTCGGGAGATGCTTGGGCTAAAACAGTCAACTCGTCAGCCCCTTCCACGCCTCTTTTGCTTGATCCCGGAGGTTCGGGGACGATCACCCTGACCATCACCCCAAACGCTGCCAGTGGCACGATAGTGCGGGGCTTTATCGGGATCGACACCTACAACTCGTACACCCAAAGCGGGGACGAGGTGGGACTGATATCCTATACCTACCAAGTGGGCTGATTCGCGACGAGAGCCTGATCGTGTCATTTTCATCTGACGAAACCTGAGAAATCGACCATAATGATCATTATGACTAGTCAACAAGAAAAAATTGGTCATATGTGGGGGGTCGCGGAAGCTAAAGCGCACTTCAGCGAGGTGATCGATCAAGTTCTCTCGCAGGGGCCTCAGACGATTACGCGAAACGGCAAGGAGACGGTTGTTGTCGTGTCGGTAGATAGATGGCGCCGGAGGACAAGGCGGCAAAACAGCCTTGCTGACTTTTTCGCGGCATCGCCGCTGCGGGGCTCCGGCTTGGAGATTGAGCGGGTTCAGGATGGCCCCCGGGAGATCAAGTTGTGAGCTTTCTGCTCGATACGAATGTCATCTCGGAGTGGGTGAAGCCGCAGCCGGAGACCAATGTGGTTGCCTGGTTGGCGGAGCTAGATGAAGAAGAGGTCTTCATGAGCGTGGCCTCGCTGGCAGAACTCCGCCGAGGGGTGGAGCTTCTGCCAGTTGGACGTCGTCGTGCCCAGCTGGAGGAATGGATCGTCAATGACTTACCGGAACGTTTTGAGGGTCGTGTGCTCGACGTTGACGGTCATATTGCGGATGCTTGGGGCCGGATTATGGCTCGTGGTCAACGGGTTGGTCGGATGCCGGGATCCATGGACGCATTTTTCGCCGCAACCGCGGAGTTTCATCAGCTGACCCTGGTGACTCGCAACATCCGAGACTTTGAGGACCTAGGCATCCTTCTGTACAATCCGTGGGGAAGGGAATAACGTCGAGGCTGGTGTCTCCTATTCGGGGGTCACTTTCCGAACTTTGGATGCTATCGATCCCGCTTATGAATCAGGTCCCCACAGAGCGCAGTAGGTAAAGCTGCTACATTACCGTTCAGCTAAAAAGCGTGCTTGGAGGAGAAGGCCGGTGGATGCGTCGTAGGTGGGTAGTCGGGGTGGGGGTTCTGCTCACCCTTTTTGCGCCGAGGACAGTTTTTGTAACGCCGGCAATGGCCTCAGCTCCGCTCACTCCTGGTGAGGCCGGACAGCTGGCTGAGGCTCCATCGCAGCCGGATATCGTCATCTTTAAAAATCAGCATGCAGAGGATCCGGCCAGTCCGACCTATGCCATCCGACGAGATGAAGTAGAGCATGCCGACCGGGCTGGGGTGCTAAACGAGCTTCAGGAAGTTCGGGCAAGGGACTTGCATCAGTTCCGGGTGGTGAATGCGCTCTCGGCGAGCATCTCCAGCTCGGAGGCCAGCCGGTTGCGCAACGACCCGCAGGTGCAGGCGGTGGTGCCGGATATCGCCTACCGTGCTCCGCGGCTTGATGCATCGCCAGCTCTGGCGGCAACCTCGGCAGCAGCTGGTGCGCCGCCAACAGCTCAACCTGGGCAGCCGATCTGCCCCTCTGATCAGAGCAAGCCGTTGCTGGAGCCGGAGGCGCTGCAGGTGATGAATGTCGAGTTTCAACCGGGGCAGAAAAAGCCGGCCGCTCACGACCTGGTCGATGGCAGTGGGGTGAAGGTGGGAATCCTCGCCGACGGGTTGGACATCAACAATCCCGATCTCCAGCGGAACGGGAAGTCGGTTGTCTATGACTATCAAGACTTCAGCGGATATGGCAATGATGCACATACGGATGGGAAAGAAGCCTTCCTGGACAGCGGGACGATCGCGGCCCAGGGAAACACCACTTACGATCTCCGTAAGTTTGTCAATCCGGCTCATCCCTTACCGGCTGGCTGCAACATCCGGATCAAGGGAGTTGCTCCTGGGGCCAGCTTGGCGGTGTTGAACATTTTCGGCAGTGGGGATAATAATTTCGAATCGCAGATAGCCCAGGCTATCGACCGAGCGGTGTTCGTCGATAAGGTGAATGTTCTCAATGAATCCTTTGGTGACTCCCTGCTTCCGGATACTAACAATGATCTCGTAACCATCGCCAATGAGAATGCGGTCGCCGCGGGAGTTGCGGTGGTGGCCAGCAGTGGCGATGCGGGCCCAACCAACACCATCGGAGTTCCGGCCAGCGATCCGGGAATAATCGCGGCAGGCGGTTCGACTACCTTCCGGGTCTATCGTCAAACCACCCGCTACGGGACCCAGCTCAAGCCGGGGGGTTGGCTCAACAACAACATCACCGCTCTCAGTTCGGCCGGAGTCACCCAATTTGCTCCTCGGACCGTAGATGTGGTTGCTCCCGGTGATCGGGGGTGGTCGCTGTGTAGTACTGATGTCGGCCACTACACCGGCTGTAAGGGTCTCGATAACGGCAAACCTCAGCCGATTTGGGCCGCCGGAGGAACCAGCTTCTCCGCACCGCTTACTTCGGGAACGGCCGCACTGGTGATCCAGGCTTATGTCAAAACCCATGGTGGGGCATATCCCTCGCCGGCGTTGGTCAAGCAGATCATTGTCAGCAGCGCCACCGATCTCGGGGCGCCAGCCGATCATCAAGGTGCAGGGTTGGTCAACTCCCTGAAGGCGGTCCAGCTAGCCGAATCAATCGGCAACGCCCACGGTTTGACAGCTGACCAGGACTCTGGCCTGTTGCTTGACCAGACCAGTTTAGCTTCGGTAAAGCCGGTGGGTTTCCGGCCGACTTACAAGGTGGGGGTAACTAACTGGGGAAGTGAGGCCAAAACCATTGAGCCGAGCCTGACTGGCTTGGATCCCACCCCGGTGTGGCGCGATGATGGCAGCGCTACGCTGGATGCCAAGTCGCCGACTTTTGTTGATGGAGAGGGAACAACCGACTCTTACCAGATGCGTCAGTTTACAGTGCCGGCTGGGGTCGATTATCTGAGTGGGGATATCGCCTGGGATGCGCTGGGCCAGCCGGGCAGCTCAGCTTACGAGACAATCTTCGACCCGTCCGGTAACGTGGCGGCCTATTCCCTGCTGGGAAGTGATGGCAGTGGATTTGGTCATCTTGAGGTTCGCAAGCCATCAGCCGGGAGCTGGACTGCGATTATATCTACCCGGCAGTATGGGGACAGTAAGAAATACCACGGGGTGGTGAGGTTTGCCAACTTAGGCCAGCGCTTGCAGCCGGTTGGCTCAGCGTCACCCCAGCAGCTCCGTTTGAACCCTGGAGAGCATGGGGAGATAAACGTCAGTATGCCGGCCGGTAGCGAGGCGGGGGATACCGCAGCCTCACTGCACTTGAGCACCGGAGGAGCGGACGACGGGAGTATTCCGGTGCTGCTCCGCTCTCTGATTCCGCCAAATGGTAAGTTTTCCGGAACTCTGACCGGAGGGGCGGCTAAGGGGCCCTACAAAGTCGGGCAGCAGCTGGCTTATCAGTTTGACTTGCCCAGTGGTCAGCCGAGCCTCAACTTGAGGCTAACTCTTCACGATCCGGGCTACAATGTGAAGGGCTTCTTGGTCGATCCGCACGGTGAATCTGTCGATTTGCAGTCGACGCAAACTGGGGCTAATCCGGATATTTTTGGTTCTAAGCTGCAGTTCTCCCACCTCCAGCCGGAGGGTGGGCGTTGGACTTTGATCCTGTGGGTGGTACCGCCGGTGGATGGCGCTCGCTTGATGGAACCCTTCGAGGGTCAGATAGATACGGCAGGGCCTCAACTGGTCGTGACCGGGATCCCCAACTCGGCGGCTACGGTGCTGGCCAAGGGGAAGGCGGTTAAGGCTGCGGTTAAGGTCTTCAATCGTAGTTCGGTCAAGAAGGATTTCTTAGCCGACTCTCGGCTCGGCCAACGTTCATCGTTAACCCTGGTCGGTAACGGGGCGAGCAATGTCAGCCTGCCGCTCTCGCTAGTCTCTCAACCTTCTTTTTCGGTTCCCCCTAGCACAGATCAGGTGGTCTTCTCGGCCAAAGGTACGGTGCCGATTGACCTGGAGGCTTCCTTTGGTGCCGGAGGGACCGGTGACCCCGATCGTTTGGGGGTGTCGCAACCGAACAATGTATCGGTAGTCAAGGTCAGTGATCCGGAGGTGTCGCCGGGGGTTTGGGCAGCCTTGCCGGAGCCCGTGGGGCCCTTCCCGGGAGCAGGAGTGGGCAAGGCTACGGTGAACGTAACCGCTATGGCGGAGACCTACCCCTTCGATTCGG
>JBOHUW010000136.1:0-5440 GCA_050734895.1 Candidatus Dormibacteraceae bacterium
CCGATGCCGAGGTCCGGGAAGCAATCGAGATGGGGCGTTCCCCGGAGGTTCGGTGGGCAGAACAATGATGACGCTGGACAGCAGCGTGGTTATTCCAACGCTCGACAGTACTCATGAGTCTCATGAACAGGCCATCACATTCGTTGAAGGGGCAGGCGAGCTGCGCTTGATCACGCACGTTGTGCTTGAGACCTATAACACACTCACTCGAACCCGTCGGTATCGGCGGTTGCCTGCTGGAGCAGTGGCCGGCGTGCTCCGCAACACCTTTCCGGGTCCATTGGTCGAGTTGGCCGCTGAGGATTACTGGACTTTAATGGATCGTGCACCCCAACTCGGTATCGTGGGAGGCGCTATCTTTGACGCCCTCATAGCGACGGCCGCTGTTCGTTCAGGACTGAAGCTGATTTCTCGGGATCAACGAGCGAGCAAGACTTATTCTGCGTTAGGTGTAGATTTCGAGCTTTTGCCCAACTCTATGGAGACATGAAGATCCCGGAGGGACACAATGCAGGGCTTCCCTCAAAGGATTCGGATCGACTCTACTTGCCAGCGATCGTGTAGCCACCGTCAACAATGATGGTCTGGCCGGTGATGAAGCTGGCCCGCGGGCTGGCCAGGAAGGCCAACACCTCACCTACCTCTTCAGGCTTACCGATCCGAGCAACCAGTGCACTCCTAACCTGCTGCCAAACGGCTTCGGGCCAACTTTTGCTGATATCGGTCTCGATGAAGCCGGGAGCAACAGCATTCACATTGACTACCGGGGCCAACTCTTTGGCCAGAGTTGAGGTGAAGTTGGCGACTGCGGCCTTGGCCGCCGAGTAGGCCATCCCCCGGGCCGAGGCGGTTGTATTCTCCCCACGAATCGAAGAGATGTTAACGATTCGTCCATATTCGGCCTTGAGCATCAGCGGAGCGATCGCCTGACAGAAGTGGTGATGACTACCGTTTGACCCTCAAAGCCGCCTGGTGCTGTCATTCCTAAATCCATTTCTTGTGCCATAGTTCTAGTCTCAAGATTGAGGGTTTCCTCCTGAGGGATTGGGGGACCACTGCTGACGAGAATTATTAGGAAAGTTCAGGGCATCGAACAGGACAAATTCCGTCGGACTTATTTTGTAGAATCGATGCGGACGATCGGGGTGATGGAGCAAACTATCGATTTGCTTCGCGGAGAAAATCCGTCCCTCGTAACAAGCTCGAGCATGACGCATCCCTTGATTGCCATCGATCAGCGTAGCAATTCCCTCAAATTGAACACCCCGAGCGGGATCCTTAGGCTCATGGGGCAACGCAATCGCCCCGGCAACCCGAGGATTTTCCAATACCTCCTTTGAATGCCGTCGGGCCTCTGAAGAAAAAAAGTAAAGGTTGAGCTGGTCATCAGCTGCAAACCACACACTACAGGCCCAAGGCTGGCCCTCAACCGAGGTCGCCAACTGCATCAGCTTGGCCTGGGACAAATATTGGACAATCAAACTGCGGATCTTTTCTTCTGTCTCCAAGTCTCACGCTCCTTGCCCTTTCAAACTGTCCAGCTTAATTCTCCGCCGAGCTGGTAAAGACTTAAGGTCGTCGGCCAACGAAGCAGAGGAACTGCGTCTGAGCGTCTGCACCCTCCGGCGGCTCCAGCTTAGGACCGAATCCACCGGGCCGGCGGATTGCTTCGTCAAGCGGCTCCAGGAATTCTTGCGCAACGGCCATACCCGCCGGATCCAGACGTTCGTCCTGTCCGGTAGCCCGCGCCAGATCCCAGGTATGGACCAGCGTGTCGGCGCACAATAGCCGGCTGACAAGCTGCTCGAAAGAATGATCCCCAAGCATCCCCTTCACTACAACACTGGCCTTCTCTGGATCGACCAGCGCCACCCGCACCGCTTCGGATTCAATCCGCCATGACTTTAATAGGTCTTCTTCCGAGGCCGGGGGAATCGAATCAGTGCCGGTCAGCCGGGCCAGTACAGTTCGATGCGTAGCAACTACATGCTTGGCTACATCGTGCGCGGTCCACTCCTCGCAAGGGGACGGATTACCCCATGACTCGGATGGACAGTCTTCGAGGCGGGCGGTAAAGGCATCTGCGATCCGAGCATAACGCTCGGCGATCTCACTCATGGCACGAATGATACCGCAGCATCGATTATCTCTCAACTGAGCGGGCCGGAAACCAACCCCTAGCGTTGTGCAATTCCGTCTTGCACAACTGGCTCGCCATGCAAGAACGTGTGGCGAACTTTGCCCTTCAACTGGCGGCCTTGATACGGTGTATTGTGAGCTTTGCTCGCTAGCGCAAGCCGGTCGACTACCCACGTCGCTTCGGGATCAATGACAACCAGGTTCGCATCGCGGCCTGCGGCAACCGGCCCACCATGACTGGCCTCGACGCGTGCGATGCGCGCCGGTTGCCACGACATCAGCGCAAGAACTCGATCGATCGGCAAGCCAAGCTCAGTCAACGCCAGCGAAAGCGCGGTTTCGAGGCCGAGCATTCCGCACGGCGCCTCGTCGAACGGCCGCTCCTTCAGGTTCGGTGCATGGGGCGCGTGATCCGTCGCGATCGCATCGATCGTGCCGTCGCTCAGCCCTTCACGCACGGCATCGCGGTGAACGGCAGGCCGGAGCGGAGGATACACCTTGAACACGGGATCGAAGCTGGCAATTTCATCGTCGGTGAGTGTGAAGTGATGTGGGGCTGCCTCGGCGGTAATCGCAAGACCTTGCTCTTTCGCGGCCCGCACCATGGCCACCGAGCCGGCAGTCGAGAGATGCATCAGGTGCATGCGCGCGCCGGTGCGCTTGGTGAGCGCTATCTCACGCATCACCATCAGCTCTTCGGCCTCGAGCGGAATACCGTCGATGCCGAGCCTCGAAGAGACGGCTCCTTCGTGCATGTGGCCGCCGGCGGAGAGGCTGTAGTCTTCGCAATGCGACCCGATGGTGACATCGAGCGGCAACGAATACTCGAGCGCGCGACGCATTAGCCGGTTGCTCTGCACACAGCTACCATCGTCAGTGAACATCCGCACGCCGAGCTTAGCTAGCTCGCTCATATTGACGAGCTGGCGTCCCTCGCGGCCAATGCTAATCGCGGCCGCAATCGATACGTCGCACATCACGCCTTTGGAGATGCTTTGAATGTGACGGACCACGCTTTCGTTGTCAATGTCGGGTCGCGTGTTCGGCATCGCCATTACGCACGTGAACCCTCCCAAGGCTGCCGCCCGCGCACCCGATTCGAAGGTCTCTGCCTCTTCACGCCCAGGCTCGCGCAGATGTGTGTGCAGATCGACCAATCCCGGTCCAACAACGCAGCCTGTAGCATCGATCACCTGAGCGGTCGTCGTGTCGATGTTTGGGGATACCTCAGTGATCACGCCGCCTTCGACTGCCACGTCAGCACCCCGCGCGCCGGTTGCGTCGATGACGGTGCCACCTTTGATCACACTTCTAGCCATCGAGCTCTCCATTTAGGAGCATTGTAAGAACGGCCATGCGGACGGCGACTCCGTTCGTCACCTGCCGGTTCATCAAGTTCCGCATGTGATCCGCAACATCGTCGGACATCTGAATACCACGCACCAGCGGCCCCGCCTCCATCAGCAGAACGCGCTCATCGAGACGTGCAAACCGCTCGTCGGTGATTCCGTACATGGTTATGTACTCATCTAGTGACGGGAATAGCGCTTCTGTGATTCGCTCGCTCTTCGGCCGCACCGTGTAGATGATGTCGACATCGGCCAACACCTCATCGAGGTTGTGTGTCACGGTGACCGGCCATGGTGACATGTCATAGGGAAGCAGCGTCGGCGGAGCGACGACAGTGATGTCCGCGCCGAGCGCACGGAATGCATAGATGCCTGAATGTGCAACGCGACTATGCGTGAAGTCCCCGACATAGGCAATGTGGACACCTTTGAACGATCGTCGATTGAGCGCCTGGCGCAGTGTCAAACAGTCGAGTAGCGCCTGTGTGGGATGCTCATGATTCCCATCGCCGGCGTTGATGATCGCAGCGTCTGTCCATTTCAACATCTGCATGGGAACACCCGCCGAGCCGTGGCGCACGACCAGCGCGTCGAAACCCATCGACGAGATGGTCTCCACCGTGTCGCGCAGCGACTCGCCCTTGCTCAGCGACGAACCACCCGAACCGAAGTTGATCACGTCGGCCGACAGTAACTTACCGGCCATCTCGAAGGAGACGCGCGTACGGGTGGAGTCTTCGAAGAACAAGTTGATGACCGTCTTCCCACGGAGCGCGGAGACCTTCGATTTCGACTCTTGCGCGAGCTGAACGAAGGTCTCGGCAATTCGAAGAATCTCCTCAATCTCGGTGCGATTTAGTTCGGCAATACCGAGCAAATGCTTCATCTATCCCGCTTCCGGGTTCTATGACTATTGAACACCATCAAAGGCTACTAATGCCTCGGCGAGTGCACGCACTCCTACAGCGAGGTCGGAGAGATCGGTGAATTCCTCGGGGCAGTGGCTTCGCCCTTCGTGAGAGGGCACGAAGATCATGCCCGCGGGGCCGAGCATCGCCATCTCCTGGGCGTCGTGACCGGCGCCGCTCGTGATCGGCATCGGGTTGTGGCCACCTGCTTTCAAGACGGAGCCGATCATCTGCTGAACGGGATTGGTGAACAGCGTCGGATCGGTGACCGACGGCCAGGCGATCGACACGTCCACTGTGCGATTTTGCCCCGCTCGCTCAGCCGATTGCTCTATCTCGGCCTTCCGATCGGCGAGCCATTCCGAGTCGATACTGCGCATGTCGCCGGCCAGCTCTGCGCTGCCGGGCACGACGTTGCTCTGGCCGGGGGTGACTTTGATGTCGCCGATGGTCGCGACCCCGCCCGGATTGTCGTTCGCGAACTGCTCGACTGACAGTGCCAGTTCCGCAGCTGCGCAGAGGGCGTCGCGTCGGCGGTCCATCGGGGTGGTGCCAGCGTGATCTGGCCGTCCGTTGAAGGACGCAATGAAGCGCCGTGCACCGGCGATGCCGGTGACGAGACCGACCGAGCGACCGTGGTGCTCGAGCAGCGGGCCCTGTTCGATGTGCAGCTCGACGTATGCGGCCATGTCGCCTGCATTCCAGCGCGCCTGCATGCATTTCTCCGGGTCGATGCCGGCTCTCATCACAGCCTCGATTGGACTCCCCCTCTTAGCCCTTTGCAACGTCACAGGGATGGATATGGTCGGCGTCACCAGCAACAGCAATGGAACTTACCCGACTCCACCCCCCACCATACGGCCTCTCGTACTTGTTCACGATGTACCAGTCTTCTTTGTGGTTAAACGAGTTGATGTAGCAATGGATGTGTAAAACGTCACCCGGATCAGCCGTTTGGTTTACAGGAGAATTGTCCTCTGGAGATTGTCTGATCGGAGTGTTCTTCGCTTTGGCTGTCCCTATCACGTAATCATCATTTTGACC
>JBOHUW010000137.1:0-5429 GCA_050734895.1 Candidatus Dormibacteraceae bacterium
GCTTAAATGGGCCAGCAGGAGCTGCGGCGGCGGGCGTTGGGGCCGCCGAAGGCATTGCGTTGGAGGTAGGTACGGGGGGCGGAGTAGGAGCCGGGGGAGCTGGGGCAGCCGGCGCGCCCCCAGCAGCCACCGTCATCGGATTGACCAGGCTACCCGCCCCCACCGCCAGCCCACTGGCCCACAAGCTACCCTTGAGCAACCGTCGACGGTTGGTGATCAGTGGCCGAAAACGACTCCCGTTCTCAGTCGGGACATAAATATGAGCTTCTCGCATCGAATTCTCTCTCCTCCCTCCAAGTGGGTAACCGGCAGCCCCGCCTGCAAGGCAAGGCTGCACAGATTGCTCCCCAATTACGACTTTACCGAAAATTTACTCCTCTGACCACCTATTCTCAAGTAGTGCGGTAGGCAATCCAGATGTTGGCCAGTGAAACCGCCAGAAAAGCGACGGTCAGAACCCAGGTGGCGTAATAAATCTGTCGCTCCAAGCCTCGGCGGGTGCGATAGCCCCCTCCCAAACCACCGCTGTCACCGCCGCCCAACGTCCCGCCCAAACCGGTGGCCTTCGGGGTCTGCGTCAGGATGCCAACCGTCAACAGCACACTGATCACTATTTCGAGTATGACCAAGGCGTTTTTAAAGTCGCTCATGCCTTCTCCTCACCCTTCGCTTTGTAGAGGCTAGCGACGAGCATAACGATGTGTGGCATAACGCTCCACCACGACCGGCCAGTTAACCACCTTCCACCACGCGGATATATAATCCGGGCGCTTGTTTCGATACTTGAGGTAGTAGGCATGCTCCCAGACGTCCAGCCCGAGTAGCGGCGCTCCACCCTCCATCAATGGATTATCTCCATTGGGAAAACCCTTGACCACCAACTTACCGCCCTGATCTAGGTAGAGCCAGGCCCACCCGCTTCCGAACTGATTGGCCGCTGCGATAGCAAAGGATTCCTGGAAAGAATCGAATCCACCGAAGGTGCTCTCGATCGCCGTCCCCAGATCGCCATCTGGGCGGCCTCCGGCGTTGGGTGCCATCACCTTCCAAAAGATGGAGTGGTTGAGATGCTGTCCTCCATTATTACGCACCGCGGTTCGGATGTCCTCGGGCAGTGCAGAGAGATCGGAGATCAACTCCTTCATGCCCTTGGCGGCCAGCTCTGGATGCTTTTCAATCGCCGCGTTAAGCTTGGTGACGTAGGTTTGATGGTGCTTGTCGTGGTGCAGCTCCATCGTTTCTCGATCGATGTACGGCTCCAACGCACCGTAGTCGTAGGGCAGAGGAGGGAGTTCAAAGGCCATCGTTTCAGCTCCTTACGCTTGAATTTATCTCTAAAATCGGACGAGGTTCGCTCGCCCCTACCTCATTCTATCGGCCCGGCAATTCGACTGCCAGTCGCTTTCGTAGTATGTTCTCAGCGTGGACGATAAAGATGGCGATCTCACCTCGTTAACGCCACAGGAAGCTGAAGCCCAGTTATTCCAGATGTACGCTCCCCTCAAATATTCGTTAGCTGACGAGTTGGTCGCTGAACGTCATGCTGAAGCTCTCAGGGACCTTCTCGATGAAAGCACTTGAATCCCGGCATACATTCATCAGGGAGCCGTCTGGCCCTGTTGCTTAACCGCCTCCGCCTGATCCATTGCCGATTCCGGGTCGAGGTACTCTCCACCGCTACGGCAAGGGCGCAGCTCATCGTCCAACTCGTAAAGAAGAGGCATGGCGGTGGGAATGTTGAGCTCGGAAATCGCCTGGTCGGAGATTCCATCAAGATGCTTGACCAGGGCGCGCAGCGAATTGCCATGGGCGACGATCAGCACCGTCTGGCCGGCCAACAAATCAGGCACCACGACGTCATACCAGTAAGGAAGTATCCGCCCCACAACATCTCTCAGGCACTCGGTGCGAGGACGAGCCTCGGGGGGCAAATTCGCATAGCGAAGGTCATCAAACTGTGAATATTCATCCTCCTCAGGCAAGGGAGGCGGAGGTTCGTCGTAGGAGCGGCGCCACAGCTTGAACTGCTGATCGCCAAACTGCTCGCGAACCTGGCGTTTGTTGCGACCCTGTAGTCCTCCGTAGTGGCGCTCGTTCAGCCGCCAGGAGCGGCGTACCGGAATCCACTGGTGCCCGCAGCCGTCGAGGGCGATCTCGGCGGTGCGGATCGCCCGCCGCAGGAGGGAGGTGTGAAGCACGGTGGGCAGGCAAGCTCGCTCTCGCAACAGCTCGCCGGCGCGGGCCGACTCGGCTTCACCAGCAGGAGAGAGCCCCACATCTACCCATCCAGTAAAGCGATCGAGAGCGTTCCACTCACTCTCTCCGTGGCGAAGTAGGATTAGTCGAGAAGTCATCTGCTCTTTACCTCATCGGGCGATCGATCATTCGCCCCTACATTGGCTACATTCGCTATCAGCTGGGAAAATCCCTCAGCCGAAAGCGAAGCCCCGCCCACCAGGCAGCCGTCACAATCCGCCAGCTCAACATAGAAGCTGGCGTTGCTCGCCTTAACGCTGCCACCATAAAGCAGGCGAACCTCGGCCGCGGCGGCAGGATTCTCCCAAATCGCGCCCAACCGCCGGCGAATCAGAGTCATCACTCGACCCACGACTGAAGGTTCGGCATTACGACCGGTTCCGATCGCCCAGATCGGCTCGTAAGCGATCGCCAGGCTAGCCGCCACCGCCGGCTCAAGACCGCCAAGCGAATCCCGCAACGAGCGCTCGACCACCTGCTCGGTGCGCCCAGCGATATACTCGGCTTCACTCTCACCGATACAGATAATTGCCTTCAGTCCCTCTGCCACCGCCGCCCGGGCCTTGGCCGCCACCTGTTGATCGCTCTCATTAAAGAGTTGGCGCCGTTCGGAGTGACCGACCAGCACCCACCGACAGCAGCCGGCCAACATACTCGCTGAAACCTCCCCGGTGAAGGCCCCGGCCGGCTCGCTCCAGCAGTTCTGGGCGCCCAAACCGATATCACTCCCGGAGAGCTCTTCCCCCACCGGAAACAGCCAGAGGGAGGGCGGAAAAAGAGCCACCTCAACCGCCGCTTCGTGGGCGGCAGCGGCCGGAACCACACCTCGCACCAGGGAGCGAGCCTCGGCAAAATCGGAAGGGTTCATCTTCCAGTTGGCGGCGATAAGCGGCTTAGACACTGACCGCCTCCCTCAGGATAGCCACCCCTGGTAGCACCTTACCCTCCATATATTCCAACGTGGCCCCACCCCCGGTGGAGACGTGGGAGAAGCGCCCGGCCAGGCCAAGGTTGGCCACTGCCGCGGCCGTATCCCCACCACCCACCAGGGAGAAGGCCGAGGAGTTGGCAATCGCCTCGCCAAGCTGTCGGGTACCGGCGGCAAATTCGGGGATCTCGGCCATTCCCACCGGGCCGTTCCACACCACGGTCCCTGCATCAGCCACCTGGCGGGCGAAAAGTTGGTTGGTTTTAGGCCCGACATCCAACATCCGCCAGCCCTCTGGGACTTGACCAGCGGGGAAAATTTCGATTGGCTCACCGGCTGCCGCTACTCGGGCACACACCCCGTCGAGCGGGAGAATCAGCTTCTCCCCGGCCAGCGCCGCCACCTGCCGCGCCTCGGCGAGCGCCTCATCTTCGACCAGGCTCGCTCCCACTTGAAGGCCGGCCGCCTTGAAGAAGGTGTTGGCCATCGCTCCTCCGATCAGCAGTCGATCGACCTTGGGCAGCAGAAAGCGGAGCACTCCCGCCTTGGTGGAGACCTTGGCCCCGGCAACCACCGCCACCAGAGGGCGGCGCGGCACTTCCAGAGCCGAGGAGAGAGCGGTCAGCTCGGCCTGCATCAGCTGACCGGCGTAAGCCGGAGGGTGATCGGCCAGGCCGACTACCGAAGCGTGCGCCCGGTGGGAGGCGGCGAAGGCATCGTTGACGTAAATCTCCCCCAACGCCGCCAACCGGGCGGCGAATGCCTCGTCGTTGGCCTCTTCGCCGGGGTGGAAGCGCACGTTCTCCAGCAGGGCCACCTGGCCGTCGCCCAGGCTGTTGACCACTCTCTCGGCCGGCTCTCCAACGCAGTCCTCGGCAAAGGCTACCGGCCGGCCGAGCAACTCGGCCAGCCGGTGACTCACCGGCCGCAGCGAGAATGCCGGATTGGGCGCACCCTTCGGTCGACCGAGGTGGGAGAGGACGATTACCCTCGCTCCTCTCTCGGCTAACGCCCGTAGCGTAGGAAGCGCAGCTCGAATCCTGGTGTCATCGGCGATTTTGCCCGAGGCCAGTGGAACGTTGAGGTCCTCCCGCACTAAAACTCGGCGACCGGCAACCTCGACTGATTCAATGCCCGCCTTCATTACAACCTACCTGCGATATGGCCAATCAGATCGACCATCCGGCAGCTGAATCCCCACTCATTGTCATACCAGGAGACCACCTTGGCCGAGCGATCTCCCAGGACCAGGGTGGAGGGGGCGTCGACAATTGAGGAGTGGGGGTTGGTCTTGAAGTCGGAGGAGACCAACTGCTCCTCACTTAGGGCGAGAATTCCGTTCAACTGTCCCGCCGCCGCGGCTTTGAACGCCGAGTTGATTGATTCCACAGTGACCGAACGCTTCAGCTCCACGCTGAGATCGACCACCGAGACGTCGAGCATCGGCACCCGGAAGGCCATTCCGACGAAGCGGCCGGCCAGCTCGGGGAGCACTTCGGCGACCGCCCGATTGGCCCCGGTGGAGGTAGGGATAATGTTGTCAGCGGCAGCTCGCGCCCGGCGCAAATCCTTATGCGGCAGATCCTGCAGGCGTTGATCGGCGGTGTAGGCGTGAATCGTGGTCATCATCCCGTGGTCAACTCCAAAGCTGTCGTTGAGCACCTTGACCAGAGGGACCAGGCAGTTGGTGGTACAGCTCCCGTTGGAGATCACGTGATGGGTAGCGGAGTCGTAGCCCTCATGGTTAACTCCCATCACCACCGTGTAATCCTGGTTCGAGGCCGGGGCGGAGATGATCACCTTTTGGGCTCCGCCCTGATCGATGTGTACCCGGGCCCGCTTGGCATCGGTGAAAAGTCCGGTCGACTCGACCACGATATCCACTCCTAGCTCGCGCCAAGGCAGCTCGGCCGGATCACGGTGCGAGAGAAACTTCACCGCTCGCTCACCGACCCGAATCTCGCCCTCTCCGGCTCGCACCGAGGGGGCAAAGGTTCCTAGCGCAGTGTCGTACTTAAGTAGATGGGCGAAAGTTTTGGCATCACCCAAATCGTTGACGGCGACAATTTCCACCCCTGGATTGAGTTGGGCAGCTGCCCGATAAATGTTGCGACCGATCCGGCCGAAACCGTTGATTCCAACTCGAATAGACATATACTCTCCTTAGATTCCTTCATCCTTGCGTCTTCGATTAACGATCGGCCTCATTTTATGGCGTGAAGGCTTACCGATGAGCCCGGAACGG
>JBOHUW010000138.1:0-5418 GCA_050734895.1 Candidatus Dormibacteraceae bacterium
CGCTGGCTTTCAAAGAACCCCAGGGAACCGCCTTGATGTCTCCCAGATTGACCGAAATCAGCCGAGGCGGGAGATTTTCTTGCATATTCAACTATTTGGATGGTTACTCTGGAGGGGCCAAACAAGTTAGGATTCTACCGTGTTAGCGGTGCGACAGAGTCAGAAGATTACGATCGAGGGCGGCCAGCCGCTGAAGGGAAGCATCCCCATCAGCGGCTCGAAGAATGCCTCTCTGCCCCTGCTCTCCGCCTGCCTGCTGACCCCAGAACCGATTACCCTCACCAACGTTCCTCGGCTGGCTGATACGCGACTGATGGGAGAAATTCTCACCGCGTTGGGTGCCGAAGTGATCGGTTCGGGTGAGGAGATGCGGGTTCGAGCCGGCGTGGTGAGTAGCGAGGTTTCGGCCGAGCTGGCCGGGAAGCTGCGGGGCTCGATCGTTCTCCTCGGAGCTCTCCTGGCTCGAGTAGGTCGGGTTCGGCTGCCGCTGCCTGGGGGGGATGAAATCGGGGCTCGGCGGATCGGCGAGCATCTGCGGGCATTGCGGGCGCTGGGGGCTTCAATCGAGGAGTTGCCGGATGGGATTTTGGCTACCGCCCCTCGAGGGCTCAGCGGAGCTCAGATCGTTCTCGATCTGCCCACCGTAACTGGTACCGAGAACATCATGCTGGCCGCATCCCTGGCCCAGGGCCAGACCGAGATTCATAATGCGGCACGGGAACCACATGTGCAGGATCTGGCCCGATTGCTGAAGTCGATGGGAGCAAGAGTCGAGGGGGCGGGCAGCGAACTGATTGTTATCGAGGGGGTCTCCGAGCTAAACGGATGTCACCATCGGGTGGTTCCAGATTACCTGGAGGCCGGCACCTACGCCTTCGCGGTGGCCGCGATAGGGGGCGACGTCAGCTTCACCGAGAGTGCGCCGCAGGATCTCCGCCATACCCTCCTCAAGCTGGAGCAGGTGGGATGTCAGGTGGAGACTAGGCCTGGTCTGATTCGCATCATTCGCGATGCCGAGCAGCCCCTGCGGGCGGTGGACCTGGTGACCTGGGTTCACCCCGGGTTCCCGACTGACCTACAGGCCCAGTACCTCACCCTGATGACTCAGGCGACGGGGGCTTCGCTGATTCAGGAGTGGCTTTATGAGAATCGATTCCGGCAAGTACCGGAATTGATCAAGATGGGTGCCGAGATCGAGGTTAAGGGACGAGACGCCCTGGTGCATGGTCCGTCTAGGCTGCATGGAGCGAGCGTCCGAGTGCCGGATATTCGCTCTGGGGCAGCACTGGTGATTGCGGCCCTCTGTGCTGAGGGGTTGAGTGAATTGGAGCACTGCTGGCACCTGGATCGGGGCTATCAGGACTTGGTTGGCAAGCTCTCTGCCCTCGGGGCACGGGTCAGCTCAGATTCCGGAGATTAACTTAGCGGTCGACGGCTCCGGCCTGGCTCGGTCATGGGCTGGGGTAGGTACTTACACCACCCATCTGCTTCGGGCCATGTCCCATCATCGGCCAAAGGCGACATTCACCGTTTACGCTCCGCCAGGAGTAGGGCTGGAGCTGCCGTCGGTTAGCCTCCACCCGCTTCCTCGCCTCAAGTTGATCGGTCGACATCTGCTCTGGCCGCTTCGCCTGCGGCGATCGGGCGCTGATCTCTACCTGGGCTGTGTCGGTCAGCTGCCCCTCGGTGGGGTGGGGATGCCGGCGGTCGTCACCGCCCATGACTTGGCTATTTACCGTCATCCGGAATGGTTCCCCCCTGGGCAGTGGCTGAGTACCCGGGCGATAGTGCCACGCTCCTTCCGCCAGGCCGATATGGTGTTGGCCGTCTCCCACCATACGGCCTCCGATCTCACCGAGTTGATGGGCCTATCCCCGGAGCGGATACGGGTTGCCCCGCTCGGGGTGGATCCCGCCCTTCAGCCGCTTCAGCCAGCTGAGCGGGAGGTGGCACGGCGGCAGCTCCAGCTGCCCGAACGCTTCATCCTCTTCGTCAGCACCCTGGAACCGCGGAAAAACCTGATCACCCTGATTGACGCCTGGGAACGGCTGAGGGATCGGCCGGAGCTGGTTGTAGTGGGGGGATGGGGATGGCGCTGTGAGGAGATTCGAACTCGTCTGGATAAGGTGCGAGGTGGAATCCGTCTGCTCGGTGCAGTTCCCCCTCAGGAGCTACCCGCGCTTTACAGTTTGGCCACCTGCCTGGCCCACCCCGCCTGGTACGAGGGGTTTGGGCTACCTCCGCTGGAGGCGATGGCTTGTGGTACCCCGGTGGTGGCATCCAACTCCTCCTCGCTGCCCGAGGTAGTGGGGGAGGCCGGGTTACTGGTTGATCCGGCGGACGTCGAGGGATGGACAGCAGCCTTAGCGCAGATGCTGGGAGATGAGCAGCTGCGTCAAGAGTTGCAGATTCGCGGATTCCAGCGAACTACGGAGTTGAGCTGGGAGCAGACCGCCCAGGCTACTTGGGAGGTTATCGACGAAATTTTAACGTATCCGACCGGAGTCCTGGACTCGCCATGACCAGAAGAATGGATCTGGGCTTTGCAGGTTTTTGGGGGGCTGGCCGAACTTGGCAATAATCGAATTCGATTATTTGGCGCTTTGGGATCCCGGTCCAACCGCTCACGTTATGCTCAGGAAGTCATTGTTTAAGGCTCAGTGAGCATGGTTTTCTTGATTCCAGCGGAGCTGGACAGTTCAACTTTTTTCCTAAGGCTAAGCTGTTATATTAACCTTTATCTGGGGGTGTGACGCCCAGCATTGTTAACAGATATGAGGTATGGAGGTTAATTTTATATGCAGTTTTTCGGAAAGGTATCGGCCCGAACGCTTCGGATAGGGACTATGGCTGGAGCAGCGGTATTGTTAGTATTGACCGTCAGCTTGGCTGGGTTCCCGGCTTTACATATAGCGAAGGCTGCTCCCCCCTGCGCATTCGGAACATTTTGTGACTGGGCGGGAGCCAATTTTAGCAGTTACGATGGTCGGGGCAGCGAAGGTGGGACTCCTATTATTGACCCACGTACTTGTGTGGCTACTTCGATAGGCGAAGGATACTTCCAGTCTGCTATTAACAACACTCCCTTTGAACAGATGGTTTGGGAATACCCAAATTGCACCGGAAGAAGTGTGCCTATCTCTGGAAACCACGGAATTGATAGTGGAATGCTCGATCAGTATATCGGATTCTCGGCCCGGGCACGTAGTTCCGTCTCTTATTATGGTCGTAATCTATAAGTATTTCTGAAGGTTTTAGGATGCTCCTGTAACTTGCACAGGAGCATCTTTTTATGATTATTCAGGATCGTGTACCTTTTTATTGGAGCGGTACAGTGATTGCTCAGCCTACCTGAATAATTATCTTTTTTAACGAATTAGATGTATAGTGGGCTGCCTTGAGCATTGCGAGTGTTCGCCCGGCAGGGCGGTACCTATCGCGATCCTGCCGATCTGAACCCGGAGAATGAGCGGGTGATGCGCGATTGGCTGGCGCAGATCGCCGCTCTTTTCGGTTAAACTCTTTTCAGTCAAATGGCACTCCCTAAGAAAAGAACTTCAAAGAGTCGAACTCGGCGGCGGCGTTCCCACCTGGCCTTGGAGCGAATTCAGCTTCAGCCCTGTTCGCACTGTAAGCAGCCCTCGCGGCCCCACCATATTTGTCTCAGCTGTGGTTACTACGCCAACCGCGAAGTGATCAAGGTCGAAACCGCCTGAAGCAACATCGGCTGGCTTTTCTCTTCCCGGGCCAGGGTTCTCAGCATCACGGCATGGGGATTGGCCTACTGGATGATCCCGAGTTAGCCGAGCTGGCCGAACGGTGTTCGCAGGCGGCAGGAATTGACCTCGTCTACCTCCTACTGGAGGCCTCGGATGAGGAATTGACTCTGACTTACAACGCTCAGCCGGCGTTGGTTTTTGTTGGAATAGCCCTGGCCCGGCTGTTGATCCGAGCCGGAGTTACGCCGATGGCCGCGGCCGGTCACTCGGTAGGAGAATATGCGGCGCTGTGTGTGGCAGGTGCCATCTCGCCCGAGGCGGCAATTTCCGCCGTGGTCCATCGGGGGCGGGCAATGGCTGATGCCGCACCTTCAGGCCAGAGTTCGATGCGAGCAATTTTGGGAATTGTCCCGGACCAGATCGTCGCCGTGCTGAGCGAGATCGAAGATGTCTGGCCGGCCAATTTGAACACCCCGACTCAGACGGTGATCGGGGGCACTCTTTCGGGGCTGGACGTAGCCGAGCCGCGACTGCTGGCGGCGGGGGCGCGGCGGGTGATTCCGCTCCGAGTAGCGGCTGCCTTCCACACTCCACTGGTGGAGGCGGCTGGCAATCGACTACAGGACATCCTGCAGAATCTTCTCTGGCAGCCGCCACGGCTGCCGGTAGCGGCCAATCTGACTGGTCAGGTTTATCAGGCAGAGGATGACATAGCCAACAGCTTGCGCTTACAGCTCAGCTCTCCAGTGAGGTGGATGGAGTGCGTGCAACAGCTCCTAGGGTTGGGGGTGGAGGGATGTCTGGAGTTGGGGCCCAAGCGGGCGCTCTCCGGCATGATGCGCGAGCTGGCTCCGGGAATTCCAGCGGCTCCGCTCGGAACGATCGAATCGGTGGCCGAATATATAGAGAATGTAGGGGCTAGGCTTGTCTCGCCCGATCAAAAAGCAGATCGATAAGAGGTGGCCATCTCGCACGATCGAAGGTGTCCTGCTAAGGTGGTTGATGATTTTGGTTGGTAGGGGCGAGTGATCCTCGCTCGATAAATGTAGGGTCTAGGCTTGCCTCGCCCGATTAAATTAGGAGCAACAATCGGCATGATCTCGTTCGATGAATTTAGCAATATCGTAATTGAGCGGTTGGGCTGTGAGCCCGAGCAAGTGACCATGGAGGCATCTTTTCAAGATGACCTCAACGCCGATTCACTGGATTTGGTTGAGCTTATCTACGCCTTTGAAGAGAGCACCGGTCTGGAGATTCCAGATGAAGATGCGGAGCGCATCACTACAGTGGGACAGGCGTGGGAGTATTTGCAGGAGAAGGCGAGCAGTTGATCGAGTGGCCTAGGAGGTGAATCAAGAGGTCGGTGAGCAGCTGGAGGAGCTCCAGCAGAAGATTGGGATTGCCTTTGGAGATCTCAGTCTTCTGCGGGCTGCTCTAACTCACAGCTCCTATGCCAACGAGAATCCGGAGGTGGCGCCGCAGGATAATGAGCGCCTGGAATATTTGGGTGATGCGGTTCTCCAGCTAATCTCGGCTGAATATCTCTACAAGACCCGGCCGGAGGCCAAGGAGGGTGAGCTGACCCAGGTTCGCTCGGCCATGGTCAATACCGTCACCCTGGCTGCCCTCTCCGAGGAGTTGGGCCTAGGCGATCACCTCTCGCTGGGCAAGGGGATTGCCAAAGGGGGAGGGCGCGCCC
>JBOHUW010000139.1:0-5409 GCA_050734895.1 Candidatus Dormibacteraceae bacterium
GTAGCGAGGGCAGCATGATCAGCGGGGACTTCATAAAGCTGCGCATCTCCGGAGAGATGATGGCGGTGGAGAAGATGGCCGAGCGGCTGCACTTCCTGGTGGATGTGCGGGATGACTCGCTGAACTTCCCCAACCACGAAGGCCCGGGGGTATATCGCTATCTGATGGTGCTGCTTCAGGACCGGGAGGAGATGAGCGGGGGCAGGCGGGCTCCGGTGCCTCTACGTGCTGTGCGTGGCATCAGCTCGGGCCGCGGAGTGTCCGGATGTTGAGCGCATCGCAATGTATAGGCATTCCCGGCAGCCGAGCTCTGCTCCTTATCGAGGGAAAGGAGGAAGGGCAATGAGCGCTTGTCAATTTAGTTGCCCTAACCGGGAGCCAGGGGGTCACGCCACCTCGGCCCGCCAGGGCCTAAGTGGTGGGGGCGACCAACGATTTCGCCGGTCAGGTATTTGAGGAGGAATTGGGATGATTAAAACGATCGGGAAGGTGACAATTAAGGTACTGCTGCTGTTGGCCTTCTGTTGGCCGACCGCGGTGCTTGGCCTATCTCTGCTGGGGCCGGTGATAGCGAGGTTTTTCGGAACGAATGTAGCGGTAGCCGTGTGGCTAATCGGAGTCGGAGTTGTGAGCCTTTACACCTGGGCTCGGATGGGAGGTATGCGAAGGCGTTGGGCGATCGTACTGCCGGTGGCCAGAGTGGAGGTCAATTGCTTTGGCCGAAGGCGGGTCTACAATCCAGACAAGGCGGTGATCCTCGAGCTTGAGGATGTTGCCTGATGCCAGAGAAAACCCTATTGCCGCTGGCTAGTGATACAGCGGCAATATATCCCAAGTGGAGTATTGATTGGCTATCGGTCACCGTCTTTGGGATGGAGCCGAACGAGGTGGCGGCTATTGCCTCGGATGCTTTTCATGAGGGGGTTCAAGTTCGGTTAGAAGGTTGGAGCGAGCAGGGTGGAGCCTCCTTCTATCGGAATCGATATGAATATCTGGGGGCGAGCCTGCTCTATGGTTGCTTCTCTGAGGGAGCAGAGGAGAATGTTCATCTCAAATTGCCCGGGAAGGCCTGTCAGCGGATAGGGGTGGATGGCCTGCTAACCCTGATAGATCGATTGCAGCGCAGGGCATGCAGGTGCCAAGTTGTACGCCTTGATCTGGCGGTGGATGAGGTGCCCTTCACTCCTCAGGATGCCTACCAGGCGGTAAAAGACAACCACATCATCTCTTGGGCCAAGCGAGGTCGAGATGAGCTGGTTAGCCACAGCTGGGTGGCCAATAACGGCAGAGGAGAGGGAAACACCCTCTACATCGGTCGTAGATCATCGCCGAGATGTCTACGCATCTACGACAAGCGAGGTCCGACGAGAATCGAGCTGGAGATCAAAAGGGAGCAGGCCCAGGCGATAGCTCGAGAGCTGGGAAACTTGCGCTGGTGCGATGAACGGCAGGCGGAATTGGTAGTTGGCTGTCTGCGGGAATTCTGCGATTTTGCTACTCAAGATGGCCTCCACGGCATCAGGGGGGCCGAGCTGGTGTCCTGGTGGCAGGAGTTCGTCGGCAGCACCGAGAGGATTGGAAAATTGGTGTCCAAGCCTTCCGAAGACTTAAGCGTGGATCGGGTGCTGCGTTGGATAGATCGAGCGGTCACCCCATCACTGGCGGTGATAACCAGATGTTACGGATTGAAGGGTCGATCGATGCTAAATGCCTGGATTGAGGATGCGGGCGAAAAGCTCAAGCCTCACCACCAGGCAGTAATCAGGGAGTTCGAATATGCCTATGGAAAGGGCGAATTTAGGGAGGTCGCGTGATATGGAAGAGATGATTTCAGAACGACCGACTATGCTATTACTAACAATTCCAGAAGCTGCCGGACTTCTCAGCCTCGGAGTCTCAACCGTGAAACTGCTGATCAGGCGCGGTGAATTACCAGTGGTACGCTGCGGCCGTGCCGTGCGAGTGCCCCGCGAGGACCTCGGAGAGTGGGTGACAAGGCGAAAAGAACGGCAACAAACGCCGTGGTTAACCGTATTTGGGCGGGTTGCCTGATGGCCCGTAGAGGGTATGGCGAGGGCAGTATTTACCAGAAGGCGGATGGCCGCTGGACCGCGCAACTCCGCCTACCCGGTGGAGTACGGAAAACCTTTTATGGAAAGTTGAAGCGTGAAGTTCAAGATAAGCTACGTGAGGCTCGTCAAGCCTTTGATTCAGGCTTACTGACTCAGGCTCCAAACTTGACCGTCCGGGAATATCTGGAGGGATGGTTAGAGCGAGTGGTTGTATCGAGCGTGAGACCGAAGACGTACGAAGCGGCAAGGCTCAACGTTAGGAGGGTTGTCAAAACAATCGGCCATCTCCGGTTACAAAGACTGGCTCCGGCAGCGATACAGAGTTGTTACGGAAGCCTGCTCGCCCAGGGACTATCTAAACGATCGGTTGAGCAGGTTCATGAAGTTTTACATCGTGCATTTCGCCAGGCGGTGCAGTGGGAGTTGATGGGTCGCAATCCGACCGATGCGGTATCGGTACCGCGCCCCGGGCGAACTGAGATGCAAACCCTCTCTGGGGAGGAGCTGCGAGTACTTTTCGCAACTTCCGCGGAGGACCGCTTTCATGCTTTATGGGTACTTTTGGGAACTACAGGCATGCGGATCGGAGAGGCATTGGGCCTCCGCTGGAGTGATATCGACCTCGAAACCGGCAGGTTGGAAGTCCGTCGTGCCCTGCAATTCCAGCAGAATAATGGCTTGGTCTTCGTTGAGCCTAAGAGCTCGCGTAGCCGGAGGACTCTGCATCTCGCAGCTGGGACAGTTGAAAAACTGCATCGACATCAGATCATACAATCGCGAGAGCGGGAATTTGCTGGTCCGGAATGGCAAGAGCAGGGATTGGTCTTTCCTAACTTAAAGGGTCGGCCGTTAGGTCACAGCACCGTCAGCGCATCATTCGCCGGAGCTTTAAAGACGGCCGGAGCGAAGAGGATCAGAATTCACGATCTACGACATACGGCAGCCACCTTGCTGCTCAAGAGTGGAGTTCATCCCAAGGTGGTTCAGGAATTCTTGGGACACAGCTCGATTAGCCTGACTCTTGACACCTATTCGCACGTAGTCCCTTCTCTGCATGAGGAGATCGCTATACATATGCAGGCAGTGCTTGAGCCCAAAAGCTTGATTGGCAGCAAATTGGCAGCAAAAAAGCATGAAATACTCCCGTTGCCAGATGGCGAGAAGAGCTAAAACGCCAAATTCAAGTTCAAAAAGATGGCGGAGGGAGAGAGATTCGAACTCTCGGTAGGTTGCCCTACGACGGTTTTCAAGACCGTTGCCTTAAACCAGACTCGACCATCCCTCCAAGGGAACTTACCTCTATTCTAGCCCCTGATCGACCACGCTAACTCGGAAGCGATGGCGGGTGAGCTTCCGCCCAGTCCTTCAACTCCCGAGCCAAAACAATAACCTCCTCCACCCGTGCCCTGACCCGAGCCGGCTGAGGTGCCCCGACCAAATCTCGCTTGGCCAAGGATTCCTCCGCTCCCCATGGCGGCTGATGGAAACCCGCCGCCACCGTCTCCCCGACCTGACGATGAGCATCGCGAAAAGTCATTCCCTGGCCGACCAGCTGCTCCGCGGTGTCGGTGGCGTAAAGTCCGGGATCTTCTAATGCAGTAGTCATTGCGGAGCGATTGAACTTCAAATTAGCCATCACTAGACGAGCCGCCTTCAGACACTCCTCGGCGTTCCCCACCGTGGGCAATAGCGCCCACCGCTCTTCCTGCAAATCACGGTCGTAAGCCATCGGTAGCCCTTTATGCACGGTCAGCAGGGCCATCAGGCTGCCCACTGCCCGCCCACTCCGACCCCGGATCAACTCGGCGATGTCCGGGTTTTTCTTCTGGGGCATGATGCTGGAGCCGGTCGAGATCTCATCCGCCAGCTCAACAAAACCAAATTCCGAACTTGACCACAGCACCACATCCTCCCCCCATCGACTGAGGTGAATTCCGATCACCGCACAGGCGTAGGTGAGGTCAAAGTGAAAATCCCGGTTGGCTACCGCATCCATACTGTTCTGCGAGAGTCGGGCAAACCCCAATTCGGCCGCCACCACCTCGCGTCGCAGAGGTAGGGTAGAGCCGGCCAGAGCAGCCGACCCCAGCGGCAGTTCATCAGCCGCCTGGTAGGCATACTGCAACCGCTGACCATCCCGCAGCAAAGCCTCTGCATAGGCCAGCAGATGATGTCCTACGGTCACCGGCTGAGCACGCTGCAGGTGAGTATAGCCAGGCATGGGCCAGTCGGCATGGGCTCTAGCCTGTTCGGCCAACGTCTGGATCAGCTGGGCAACCAATCCGGTTAGAGAGGCAGCCATCGCCCGACAGTAGAGCCTCACATCCAACACCAACTGATCATTGCGGGAGCGACCAGCATGGAGGCTTCCCCCGGCGACGGGAGCCAACTCAGTCAGCCGGCGCTCGACCGCGGTGTGGATATCCTCGTCACTCTCCCGGAATTCAAATTTCCCCTCATCCAGCTCCTCTCGAATCTGCCTCAATCCCTGTTCAATCTCGGTTAGCTGCTCGGCTGAGAGCAGCTTTGCCGCGGCCAATCCCCTGGCATGAGCCACCGAGCCGGCGATATCGTAAGGATAGAGCGGCAGATCAAACTCCAGCGAAGAGTTGAACCGTTCCAACTCCGGCAGCAAGCGACGCTGAAATCGCCCTCCCCACAATTTGCCATCGTTAGTCGATTGGTTCATCCTCTCGACACCGGTTGAGGTGCGGCCAGCCGCTTAATGCTACTCGCGGCCAGACGCTCCAGACTCACTCCGGCCAGCTGTCCCTGCACCTCGGCCACGGTTCTGATCCCTAATCCCCACAGCTTGATGAAGCCGACCGCCGCCTGCTGATCGAACTCATCATCGCGCCCATAAGTGGCCAGCTCCGTCCGGTAGAGCTGATCCTTCGATTTCCGGCCCACCACTTGCGATGTCCCATAGCCCAATTTAATTCGCACTTCGCCGTTGACAAACTGCTGGCTGTGGGCAACGAAGGCGTAAAGCGCCTCACGCAAGGGACTGAACCAGAGACCATCATAAACCAGCTGCGCCCACTGTCCCGCCACCTGCTCCTTAAACCGCGCCACCTCTTTGGTCAGAGTCAGGGCCTCCAGGGCTTGGTGAGCCTGGAGCAGAATCACCGCTGCCGGGGCCTCGTAGATCTCCCGCGACTTAATTCCCACCAGCCGATTCTCAACCAGGTCGATCCGCCCCACTCCGTGCTCTCCACCGAGGGCATTCAACCGCTCGACCAGCTCCACTGCATTCAGCTCCTGCCCATCGAGCGAGATCGGGACACCCTCCCGGAATCCGAGTTCGATTATCCTCGGCTGTTTGGGACAATCCCTG
>JBOHUW010000140.1:0-5367 GCA_050734895.1 Candidatus Dormibacteraceae bacterium
CCCTGAACCTGGTGAGCGATCTCCCTCGTGCACCTGGAGATCGGTCGGCTGGCCGTTGGGGTCTTGGAGGACCTTATATTTTTGAGGAGCCTCTGCTTTCACCGGCACTAGCGGTAAGAAGAGGAGGAGAAAGCAACCCAGTAATGCTGCGGCTATGTAACTGCGTTGCATGCTCCGAGCACCTCTGCATCTGAACAATGGTAATCGCCCGTCTGCCAAAACCTCAACCCTATCCCATCACTCTTGACCACCCCCAGAGTGACCAACGAAATCTGCTCGCCCGGCCGGTAAGGAGCAACCTCACGCAGCTGCTTGCCATGGCTATCAACGATCTTAATCCCGGCATTTTCGGTGATAGTAATGATCGCCGTATCCGGTCGAACCCCGGTCCGCTTCTGCTCAGCATCAGCTACACTCGCCGGAATCGATTTAACCGCAATAGTCAGATCTTTACCAGGCGGCGCAAAAACCGTATGCCCTCTCTTCTTCATGGCTTCGTTGATTAGCGCAATACTGAATTTCTCTGCTCCACTGCCTGGAACTTCTATGCAATTCCCCTCCAGGAATGCAAGCTGATTGTGCGCCAAGGCCCAAATTTCGAGGCTGGAAGTCCGCTCAAACGCCAACGCCGCCTGCTGACCCTTAGCATCATCCAGCGGCGGGAACCCGATCAGATTCAGCGGCTTCGGCAGCTGTACATTCCGCACCGCATCCGGGGGCATCTCGGTCGCCCCGCACTTCTGCCAGGCGTCGGCCACCGGATTAGCTGAAGATTTGGGCAGCGGTCGCGGTGACGGAATAAGATCGCCACACCCAACCAGCAACCCCAGCAGAGCCAGAGCCACCACCACCTTCCGCACCCGCCCCACTACACTCATCAGCAACCACCCTAACACTTCATCCAACAAAAAACAAGCGTTTTCAGGCTTTGTCCGCAAAACGTCCGAACGCAGAGAGAATGCACCAGCAGAAAATCTCAATGCCGCTCAGAAAAATTGGCGAGTTAAGAAACTTCCATTTCATAGCCTCGGCGCGGTAGAATTCGCTTTCGTGTTCACTACTGTGCCTGATAACTCCACTAGCTTCCGCTCCTCCGATGTCCACTGATCGCTTTGACGTCGCCATCCTCGGGGGCGGCACCGGCGGCTACACCGCGGCGATCCGGGCGGCTCAGCTGGGCAAACGAGTGGCTTTGGTGGAGGCCAACCAAATTGGTGGCTGCTGTCTCCATCAGGGGTGCATTCCAACCAAGGCGCTGCTCGAATCCGCCTCCTTCTATCATCGGCTGACCGCCCAAGGAAAGGAGTTTGGAGTCAAGGCCGAATCGGTCAGCTTCGAGATGGAACAGATTTCCACCCGTCGAGATAAGATCGTCGAGCAACTCTACCGCGGGGTGCAGGGGCTGATGAAGAAGAATAAAATTGAAGTTATTCAGGCCCCCGGCCGATTGGCCAATCCCGGATTGGTGCAGGCCGGGGAACGGCTGCTACAGGCCACAGCAATCATCATCGCTACCGGATCAACCCCGGCTGGCCTCCCCGGCATCGAATTCGATGACCAGCAGATCATTAATTCCGATTTCGCGGTGCGCTCCCGCTCCCTGCCCAAATCGGTGGCAATCATCGGAGCCGGAGCGATTGGGGTCGAGTTCGCCACCTTCTACCACCAGCTCGGGGTCAAGGTCACCCTCCTGGAGGCACTCGACCGGCTGGTACCGCTGGAGGATGAAGAAGTCTCTCAAGCCCTCCTTCAGAGCTTTCAGCGCAGCGGTATCGACTGTCGCCTGGGAGCTCGGGTAGCAAGCGCCCAAGCCGCCGAGGGGCGGGTGCAGATCGAACTGAACGATGGGCGACTGGAGGCCGAGCAGCTGCTCGTTGCGGTCGGCCGGCGGCCACGTTCCCAGGATATCGGCCTCGCCGAAGCCGGGGTAGATACCGACCAGCGAGGATTCATCAAGGTAGACGAATGGATGCGCACCACAGCACCTGGCATCTGGGCGATCGGCGACGTGATCGGTGGTTACCTCCTCGCTCACGCCGCCGCCCACGAGGGGGTGATCGCGGTCGAGGATATCGCCGAGCAGCGGGTCCATCCGATGAAGCAGGAGTTGGTCACCCGCTGCACCTACTCCACCCCGGAGATCGCCTCGGTGGGCCTGAGTGAGGCCCAGGCGGTGGCCGCCGGCCACCGGGTGAAGGTGGGTAAATTCCCCTTTGCCGCCAATGGTCGGGCGATCATTCATGGTGAAACGGCAGGTTTCGCGAAAGTAGTGGCCGAGGCCGAGAGCGGAGCCTTGCTGGGCACCCACCTGATCGGCATTCAAGCGACCGAGCTGATTGCCGAACCCGCCCTCGGCCAACTCTTCGAGGCCGATGCCTGGGAGCTGGCCCGCAACATTCATCCCCACCCCACGTTAAGTGAAGTGATAGGCGAGGCAGCATTGGCCGCCTCCGGCAAGGCGCTGAATATTTAGATATAAGGGCGAGGTGGGTCTCGTCCAGGGACTTGAAAATCTAGGGGGGCAACTATAGATGGCTCAGCTTAAAGAGAGGACTCCGGTGAGCGGACAAATTGGTCAATGGCATTTTCAGGAGCCGGTGAACTGGCGTGACACCGACGTTGACGAAAACACCCTTTTGGAGTGGTACTACCTGATGCTCCTCTCCCGCCAGATTGACCACCGCTGCCAGGTTTTGAACCGACAGGGTCGAGCCCCCTTCGTGCTCTCCTGCTCCGGCCATGAGGCGGCCCAGGTCGGCGTTGCCTGGCCGCTTAAACCTCGCCACGACTGGATCGCCCCCTATTACCGAGATGTCACATTCACCTTCCGCATGGGAGTTACCCCTCTCGAACTAATGCTTTCGATTTTGGCCAAACCAGATGACCCGGCTTCTGGAGGCAAGCAAACTCCCGGACACTTCAGTGACACCCGTCTGAACATCATCTCCAACGCCTCACCGGTAGCCACCCAAATGGTGCATGCGGCAGGGGCCGCTTACGGACTTAAGCTGGACGGCACCGATAAGGTGGTGATGACCTGCTACGGAGAGGGAACCGGCTCCACCGGCGACGTCCACGAGGCATTCAACTTCGCCGCTATATACCAGCTGCCGGTGATTTTCGTCTGCCAAAATAACAGCTTCGCCATCTCCACCCCCTTCCGTAAGCAATATGCCGTTGAATACGCCGCCCAGCGGGCCCTCGGCTACGGATTTCCCGGTATAACCGTCGACGGTCGTGACCCGGTTACCTGCTATCAAGTAGCCAAGCAGGCGGTGGCCCGGGCCCGGGCCGGTCATGGTCCTACCCTGATCGAATGTCTGGTCGACCGCCTCGGAGCCCATTCCACAGAGGATGATCAGCGGCGCTATCGCACCCCGGAAGAGATCGAACAGCTCACCGGCAACGACTGCCTCACCCGCTTCCGACAACAGCTAGTAGATGACGCAATTCTCACCCCGGAGCGGCTAGAGGAGTTCGAGGAGCGGGTGAAGGCCAACGTCACTCAGGCCACCAAAGAGGCTATGAACGCTCGCGAGGCCCGACCGGAGGAGGCGTTGGAACACGTCTACGCGGTTTCCACTCCGAGGGCGATCGAGGCATCCGAGACCGCGCCGAGCGAGGAAATCAACATGGTCCAAGCCCTCCGCGAATGTATGACCGAAGAGATGGAGCGCGACTCTCGACTGATCGTCCTGGGCGAGGATGTGGGAGCCAAGGGTGGTGTCTTCCTGGTCACCGATGGCTTAGCTCAGCGCTTTGGTGAAGGACGAGTGATCGATACTCCACTCGCTGAATCCTCAATTGCCGGGGTGGCTTGCGGTCTGGCCTTGGAGGGGAAGATTCCGATCGCCGAGATTCAGTTCACCGACTTCGCTCATGTCGCCTTCAATCAAATCACCAATGAGATTGCCAAGTTCCGCTACCGCTCTAACGGTGATTGGGCAGTTCCAATGGTGGTCCGCGCCCCAATGGGGGGACACTCTAACGGCGGCCTCTATCACTCCCAGTCAATCGAGGCCCGCTTCGCTACCCCGGGGCTGAAGATTGTCGTTCCGGCTTCGCCACGGGAGGCGAAGGGGCTGCTCCTGGCGGCGATTCGAGATCAGGACCCGGTCCTCTTCCTGGAGCACAAGCGGCTCTACCGGATGTTCAAGGAGGCAGTACCGAAGGGGGAGTATCTGATCCCTCTTCAGCAGGCTCGAACCGTCCAATCGGGGGAGGATATCTCTATCTTCTGCTACGGCCTGATGGTCCACTATGCCCGGGAAGCCGCCCAAAAGTTAGAGAGCGAGGGCACCTCGGTTGAGATCATCGATCTGCGCACCGTCTATCCACTGGATATTGCTGCGATTCTGGAGTCGGCGCGGAAAACCGGGAAGTGTCTAATCGTTTATGAGGACAACTTCAGCATCTCGGTGGGATCCGAAGTGGCCGCAATCATCGCCGATGAGGCATGGTCCTGGCTCGATGCCCCAATTAAACGGCTGGGCGGATTGGATGTCCCCTCCATGCCTTATGCCAAATCGATGGAGGATTACTTCATGCCCAATCCGGAGAAGATCTACACCGCCCTGAAGGAGCTGGCAGCGTACTAAGATGACCAGCCAGACCTCTGAAATCACCACCATCACCATGCCTCAACTCGGCGAGTCGGTACACGAGGCCACCATCTCCAAGTGGCTGGTCAAGCCGGGGGATCGGGTGGAGGAGTTCGAACCGATGCTGGAGGTGGATACCGATAAGGTAAGCGCCGAGGTGCCTAGCCCGGTTACCGGCATCCTCCACAAGATACTCGCCGAGGAGGGCCAGACGGTGGAGGCTGGGGCGGAGATCGCCACCGTCGTAGCCGAGGAAGTCCCGGGTGCAACCCAGGCTTCCCCAGCGGAGGCCACTACTGTGACAAAGGAGCCGGAAACGGCTTCGAATAACGCCCCGTCAGCCACTCCGCCGCTCACCTCCTCACTCCGTGGCGCGGGCGGCGAGCACCGACTCTCCCCAGCGGTTCTGATGTTGGCCCAAGAGCACAACCTCAACCTGGAGCAGGTTCAGGGCAGCGGAATTGGGGGTCGCATCACTAAGAAGGATTTGCGCCAACTTATCGAGCGGCAGGCTTCTAGTCGTCCTACCCTCCCTCGCACTGCTGCAGCTTCCTCCACCCCCCCTCAGGGGGAGGAATCTACGGTGGACCAGCGAGTGCCCCTGAATCGAGTTCGGCGGCTGATCGCCGAGAACATGGTCCAATCCAAGACCACCATCCCCCACGCCTGGCAGACCCAAGAGGTGGATATGAGCGGGGTAGTGGCCAACCGCGCGGCCAACAAGCGGGCTTTCGCCGAGCGTGAGGGCTTCTCCCTCACCTACCTC
>JBOHUW010000141.1:0-5350 GCA_050734895.1 Candidatus Dormibacteraceae bacterium
TAGTTGGAGGCTGTGCTAGCGGGGCCCCTTGTGGAGGTGATGCCGAACCGGGAGCGCCGGGTGGGGGCGGAAGCTGAGGAGCAGGTTCACCAGGAGGAAGAGGAGAATTCTGTGGATCTGTTGGACGAGGAGTGACCCCAGGACCACGAGACGAGACGGGAGCACCGGGAAGGGCGGGCCTTTGTCTTTGATTTGCTGGCCCAGTTGAGGGTCCGTTAGCTTCCTCTCCGCAAACACCTGGAGCCAGTGCACCCGGATCAATGCCGCAGAGTTCCTCCTCCAACTGCGCGATTTGGGCCATTATTGCTCCTGCCCGCAGTTGAGTGGCCGACTGTCTATCCTTGCACTCGAAAATCAGGCGAAGGCCATTAGCATTGGAAGGGCTCTCCTTACAGCCTCCACATCCTGCTTGAGCTGCTTGGCCCCTCTGAGAAGCGGCGCGGACCCCGGCTCTCTGAGTGCCCGGTAGCAGGAGCCGAATGCCCGGCAATTGAAGGTTTCCAATCACTGACTGAAGAGCGTTGTTGAATGCCTCATCGGTAGCTTGATCTACGTCTACAGGATTGTTATCCAAATCGGAGGAAAGCAGAGTCGGATCGGCCAGGACTGCCTTCCGCTCCAACTCCATGCCCCGATTCAAGCGCGGGAGCACCGCCTGGGTGATCGCCTGTTGAGCATCGGCTCCTGATCGGTCCGCCTCATCTCCGGCCTGCAAGGCAATATTCATGCCGTCCTCGAGATCCGGAACCGCGGCCAGCCCGACCACATCGCTGGGTTGGCTCAGTTGATTCGCTCCGGCCGAGCCTGTTTGAGGAGTTGGCGGAGCTTGAGGAGAGGCTTGAGGAGCCGCCGCCTTCCGAGGCACAGTACCCGATCTCTTTCTCGGCCCTCCCGTGAGTGCACAACCGTTCGTTCCTGCGTTCGTTCCCGGGGCTCCTCGGGTTGACTTGGTCCTACCCTGAGTGTTGCCATCTACACCAATTTGAATAATTCCGACTCGATCGGCTGGCGATATCGGCTGCGGGGCGCCCGATGGGGGCGCAGCTAACACCGCCATGGGTAGAACCATTACGGCCAACAGCACCGCCACCATGGCGAACAATATTTGATATCTCATCACTCCACTCCCTCTCTCTTCCGGTTCGGATTCTTATCCACAAGATAAGCATCCGTCCTCCTCTTACAACTTACCATTTATTGGACGGCTCCGGTACGAACAATCACAAAAAAGAGGGGCCTCCCCCGGAGAAGAGGGAGGCCCAGAGAGGGGTGGGATTCGATTGAAACTTAGTATCCTCTGTCCAAAAGCTTAATTAACGATGCCTGAGAGCTGGTCGGTGATACCGCCAGCTCCAAATTTACTGCCTAGTTGACCGATGTCGAATGGGGAGCCGGAGACTCTATCTCCACCATCTTGACCTCGGCCTCCGTCGTGGCCTCGAGCTCCGTCCGCTGAAGCTCCGTCCGCACCGATGGCATCTCCATTAATCGTGGCCAGATCCTTAAGATCGCTGGGGCTGAGCTCGGTGAGCTGAACCGCACTGCCGACGATATCCTTACCCACCTCCGTATCCATGGGACAGCTTCCGGTCTGGGGTAGGCCGATCGAGCTATCTGGGCCTTTGGATCCGTCGGAGCCGCCCAGGCCGAACATATCACTTGAAAGACCCGGGAACCCAAAACTTACATCGTGGCCGAGAACACTCCCGTCAACCCCCATACCGTGTTTGGTGATACCAAAGCCCCCGGCTACTTGCCCATTAGAAGAACCAATTTGCAACCCTTGATCAGTTAGAATATCATGACAGTCACCACTGGCAATGCCAGTACCGCAAGTTTGGGCTTCTCCATTGGGACCACTAGTAATACCACTACCACGAGAACCACTCAAATCGCCACTGCGCCCGCCATGGGCTGAAGCGGCTACCGGTACAGCGAGAGCACCCACTAATCCGACCACCAAAGCCGCCAATATCCGATAACGCATATCTAAAACTCCTCCTCCCGAAATCCAGAACTTACGACTTATTTATGCAAACGATGACAGGGAAGAAATCGGTACGGCCAAATCAAAAAATTTAGGATGTTACTCGGACTTGGCCGGCGAAGGCTCGGCCCTCGGCTGCTGCTCGAGCCACCTCCTCGGTGGCTGCCGCCCCGGTTGGTGCCCCGGCCACTTCAATTAGGGTTATCCATCCCCGCGATCGCGCGGTCGATAACCACTCCTCCGGTAGTGCGGTCTCGGTCTCCAACTCCACCACCTCCTCTTTACTGGTAATTCGGGCGTATCCCTCGGTCGCCAGTCGGCAGACCCATCCGGCAACCTTGACCTTGGGCAGGGCGACGAGGTTCTCCACCGGCCGAAAGCCCATCAGCACCAATACCTCGACGAATTGATCTTGCTTCTCGCCACCGCAATCCACGCTTAGTAATCGACGGTGATGCAGGATGGCCAAAATCGCTCGTGGCGGACGCCCCCAGGCCCCCGGATGAATGGCCGGAGCCCAACTCAAGCCGGGATTCCTCTCCAATCCCGATTGGGCCACCACCTCCGAAGCGCGACAGGCGGGGTGAGCCCCGCTAATTCGCCGCTCGCCCTCGGCCGATTCGATAACCACCACCGCCGCCTCCCCATCCGGTCCGATCGGTTGACTACAGACCAAACAGCGGGTGAAACCGCTCCGGGAAGAGGTCAATCGTCGCCGGGTTTGACGGTTGAGTACCGCCTCCACCTCAGGCGAAATCAGCAGTCGCATCTGGCCAACCTAACATCTCCCAGAGAGCGGTAAACTAGTACGTACGTATGACCGAGAGCGAGAATGGAATGGGGGCCCGCCAGCAAATTGTGCGCGCCGCCGCCGCCGCGCTGTTGGAATCCGGCTATTCCGGGGCCACGGTTCGCTCCATCGCCCAGCGGGCCGGAGTGGCCATCGGCAACCTCCAGTACTACTTCCCGACCAAGCATGAGCTGCTGGTGGAGGCCTGGCGCCACCTCACCGATCAATCGGTCGAGGAGCTCCGAGCGGCCCTCAATCAGCTGACCGACCCCTTGGAGATGCTGGGCTCGGAGAGCGGCGTCGGCCTGATCTGGAACTCGCTCCACCAACTCGGAGATATCCAGCGGGCGGCCTTCGACCTGATGCTCCAGGCCCCACGACGAGAGCGACTCCGCGCCTACCTACCCGAGCTCTTCGCCCGCTACCGGGAGGTGATCGGCGAACAGCTCGACCGGCTGGAACGAGACGAGGGGGTGAGGGTGAGCGTCGAGCGGGAGGTCATCGTTCCCCTGATCCTCAACACCGTTCTCGGCTTCGGCCTTTACTACGTAGTAACCGCAGATGACGACTCCTGCCTCCGTGCCCTCTCCGCCCTCCGCCAGATGGCGACCAACTTCCTCGAACCGAGCAATGGATAATCCGCCGCGGCCCCCGGCTGAGCTTCCCGCCGATGCCCTACGGCATTTAGATTCCCTTTGGAGCGGATCTCTGGGAGCTGCCTATGCCGCTTACCACCCCCCCACACCTCCTTTCCTGGCCCTGGCGGCCGCCCTGGTGGAGATCAGCGTGGAATTGCACGGAGTGGGCACTCCAATCCCAACTGAACCGGCTCGGCTCCTCCTCGGTGATCTCTGCCTGGCCCGCGCTTCCCGCCTGCTGGCCGAAGCGGCCGAACACAGAATTCAGATCGGCTTTGCCCGGGCGATCGAAGCCGTCACCGCGGCGGCGGCCGAACAGCAGCCTCTCCCCCCGCTGCGTCCGACCCTCAGCCGCCTGCTCCGAGAAACCAGCTAGGGCAAATCGGGATTGATTAGCTGGCCGTCCGCCTGCTCGAGGCGGAGTGCGGCCACCTGATTGGCACAATCCTGGGCGGCCTGTTTCACTACGGCGGCGTTGAGCTTCTTGGCCTTTTTAGCTCCGCGCTTGCCGCCTTTTCCACCCTTGCCGCCCTTACCTCGTTTTTTGCCCTTCCCTCGTTTTTTGCCATTGCCACCCTTTCCCCCTCTCCTAGCCTTAGCTTTCTTAGTCGCGGCCTTGGCGGCTGTCACCTTGGTGGCCGTCGTGGTGGTGGTTTTCGTGGCAGGGATAGCGGTGGCAGCAAGTTTGGCGGCGACAGCCTGTTGGGCCGCCGCGGAGGGGCCGGCAGCAGCGATTTCTTTCGCTATTCCATCTTTGGTAGTGGGGGTGGCATCGGCAAACAGACTGCCATCGGCAACATTTTCGGCCTCTGGACTTAAGTCCTCGTCGATCTGATTACCGACCTGCAAATCCTGAGCCAGCGCAGTATTGACCGGCCGATCTGCCAGATCATTCACAGAGCACAGCGTCGAGCTGGGGACAGAGACCGGATCCAGTGTCGTCGCGTCCGTCTGGTTGACCACGTTGTTTGCGATCGGTTGATCGCCGCTGATCACCTCCTCCACTGCGGCGCTGTAACCGGCCTTGACCGCAGCGTTTACAGCCGCCGGATCGGCATTGGCGTTCTGGAGAGCAAAGGTAGTGACTGCCGCCTGTTGGGCCGAAGTAAAAGCCTGGTTCGCCGAAGGATCGAATTCATTGGCTACTGTCTCTAATTCATCATCACCCGATAGATCGGCCTGGTCGTCAGCATCGAGAGCCGCCTCCATCCCCGATTCCAGATCGGGCAGTGCCGCCAACTTGGCCGCCCGCTGAATACCGGACTCGCCCTGACTGGCAAATTCGTTCATATCAGCTGGGGCAGCAGGGAGAAGTTGAGCATCCAAACTCGGAGTCCCTGGCACTGTCGCTTGGGTGGAGGCACAGGTATTCAAGGCTGGGACTGTGTCTTCAGCCGAAGCCGCCTCCGGCAAAGCAATCACCGCGATCAAGCCCACCGCCAAGGCAGGCAAGATTTTATTTTTAAACACTATTATCCCTCTCTTTTCTAGTCATCGCCTGCCTCTTCAAGACGAAGCACCGCCACCTGATTGGCACAAGTTCTAGCCGCTTGCTTCACATCCTGTAATGCCAGCGTTGCTCCGTCGTTGCGAACTCTTCTTCTTCGGGTTGCTCCATTCCCGGTTCCCTGTCGGATGCCCGTCCTGACCCTGGAGCACTGTCCCTGCACCGTAGGCTGGGCCACCACCGGCTTTTGGTCAACAGTGGCCTTCGTGGAAGGGGCGGGAGGAGCGGTGTCGGCCTGCTTTGCAGGGGCAGCAGGGGCAGGCTTGATAATGGCATTGTTGGCGGCCTGACTGGCTTGATTGATCGCAGTGTTCTTGTCAATGTCAGTTCTAGAAATGTCACCGACAGGGGGGGCCAGTAGGCTCACGTCGGTAATATTCCTCCGAGCTCTCAACTGCCTCCTCGTCCTGACCCTGGAGCACTGGCCC
>JBOHUW010000142.1:0-5307 GCA_050734895.1 Candidatus Dormibacteraceae bacterium
CCTACTGCACGACGGGCAGTATTTTCAATGGCCACTGTGTGCTCACTCCCCAGCTCCAACAGTGCGGTCAGTGGGAGGCCAGCCTCGATCAAGGCCAGCCCGGCAACCAAAGCACGCTGATCCTCCCTGGAATAGCGAGTTTCTCCCTCGGCGGAGAGCGGTATCAGTAACCCAGCCGTCTCCAAATTAGTCAGCAGAGATTCATCAAGGCCACTCTCGACGGCCAACTCGGCCCGGGTTAGAGAGGCTGATTCAGAGGAAGTGGTGATCGCCTCGACCAAAGCCCGATCGGTGGCTTCTAGGCTTCCCTCCAGAAAACGGCGAGTAACCCCAAGGCTGAAGCCACGCTGCTGAAGGTCTCTGATTTGCCGCAGCCGCTCCAAATGGGCTTCCCCATACCAGGTGATTCGCCCGTCTCGACGCGGGGGCTGCAACAGCCCCTGCCCAAGATAGAAGCGGAGTGTATCCACCGCCACCCCAGCCGCCCTCGCCAACTGTTCGACTCGATACTCCACGAGTAGATACTTGCATATTCTCTGGTGGAGTCGTTAGCCAGCCAAGCGCACCCCGTCTACCCAGGTCTCAACCCCCTCGGCGAGGAAGCACCAATACCCTCGAATCGCCCGCACCCCGTCCAACGGCTCCCGATAGCACCAGGCAGCGTCATTGATGAGGCCTGACGGAGTATGCAGGCTGCGGTAGGACGCAGCGCCCTTATACGGGCAGACGGCATGCGTACCGGAGAGTTCGAGCAGATCGTCGCGCACCTCGTCAGCGGGTAGGTAGAAGCGATTGGGTAAGCCGGTCTCGGACAGCAACACTGGCCGCCGAGACTCCGCAACAACCTGGCCATCGGCTACCACCCGCACATGACGGCTACTATTCCGAACATCAACCCGGTGGTAGGGATCGCGCAGATGTCCAGCGACCTCCTCGTCCTCGTCGAACCAGGCGTCCATCGAGCCCCAGTACAGCCCAACATGATCTCTTATCCAGCCGGCCCCAGGCAGCGGATCGAGGTAAGACCACACCGCATTCTCAGCCTTCTGACCGTCCACCATGACCGACCAATAGCTGGCATCTCCCTTGAACGGGCAGTGGGTGTGGTGATCGGTGCGAATGAGCAGGTCCTCACGAATATCAGCGCGGGGCAGGTAAAGCTGGGGAAGCAGGTTGCTCTCGTGCAATAGCATCCCGTTGGTGGTGTCCAGCACCGTCCCGCCGCGGAAGACGGCCCGCACTCGCCGAGGAAAGGGCGCGAACAGCAGCCGATGCGCCGGACCATCGATGCGGTAGTTCACGGTGTCGCGCGGATGGGAGGAAAGCGGGCTGTCACCGAGTGTTAGCGTCATGCCATCCAGTTTGACACCTTGTTAAGACTTAGACAGATTATCCTGTTAGTCCGCAATAGAACATTAAAATTTCAAACTGTGCCGATGATTGTTGTTTATGATGCCTGCGTTCTTTATCCCGCTCCAATTCGGGACTTCTTAATTCGGGTGGCGGCGGCGGGATTGGTCCAGGCAAAATGGACAGAGCAAATTCTGGATGAAGTATTTTTCAACCTTCTGGAGAATCATCCCCAGATTCAATCCGGAGCCTATACCATTTTGTTGAGAGTATCCGGAAAATTCGAGGTTAATATCCCAAGTTGAGTCTTTGTGCTTCTTCGATTAGCTGTTCAATAGCTCGCTGCCGTATCTGATCATCACGGTTTTTATAAGCAGCCAAATCAGCCATCAAAATGCGACGTCGGGAACCAACCTTACGATGCGGAATGCGGCCCTCCTCAACTAATTTTACAATATATGGCCGAGATACATTCAGTAAATCAGCTGCTTGCTGAGTAGTGACTTCAGCGTTATAAGGAAATATGGCTACAGGATTTCCCTGAACCATATATTCCAGAGCTTTGATTAGTAGGCTCATCGCAAATTTGGGTACGCAAAACGACGTTTCTTCATTTAGGCCAGATCGAATAAAGATTCGTCTTCCGCTCTGCCGAAGAGATTTGATCGTTTGTGCCGCCTGCTGAACCTCTCTCTTGGTCAGTGCCAAGGGTTCTTCGCATAAGACTCTCATATCAACATCTAGTATAGCTCGCATTCGAAATATTCGAAAACAACGAAACGAAAGAATTAAAATTAACTTCGGCAGCTCGGCGGATTGGCCAGTCTATTTCCTAGGGTGAGCTGGGTGTTGGGGATGGCTCCACCTTGGGAGAAGATTATGGGTAGGGTAGGGTAGGGTAGGGTAGGGCCTGGCCGGCGGCCAACCGTCCGAACCACCTTAACCCTCAGCAGACAGGCGGATTGCCCGGCCGCTCGCCAAGGGTGAGCTGGGTGGTATGGATGGCTCCGCCCCGAGAGAAAGTTATCGGCAAGCTTTGACCTGGCGTGTAAAGCTGGAGGACCCCGGCAAAGGTCTGGCCGTTGTTGAGGGTTACATCGTCGACCTTTTCGATCATGTCACCGCTCTGGATCCCCGCTTTATCGACCGGGCCGCCACCCATCGCACTTTTGACCAATATGCCATACCCTTGCAGGTTAGGGTTTTGCTTGAGGGCGTCCTCCAGATTCATATAACAAATTCCGGCATAGGCGTGAGGTGGGGTTTGTTTGTTGATCAGGCTCTGCGCAATCCGATTGACCACCAGGCTGGGGATGGCATAACCGATGCTGTTGGCGCTTTGATTACCGGCCGAGTTCATACCGACTACTCGGCCGTTGCCGTCACCCAACGGGCCACCCGAGTTGCCCGGGTTGATCGGAGCCGAGATTTGGATGACGTCAGGTAAGTTCTCGGTCGATTGCCCTGGACCGCCAACGTTGTTCAGCGAGCGGTGAATAGCCGAGATCACTCCGGTTGTAACCGTCCCCTGATTGCCCAATGGGCTGCCAATGGCCAGGACCGGTTCTCCCACCCGTGCCTTACTGGAATCCACAAACTGGGCAATCGGCAGGGCGGCGTCGATCTTCAGCACCCCGACATCCTCCACCGGGTCCGTCCCCTGCACCGAGGCGATGAAGTGGCGGCCATCGGGCATCAGGACCTGAACCTGCTGACCACCCTCTACCACATGATTGTTGGTGACCATAAAGCTCGTGTTGCCCTGGCTGGCAATAACAAAGCCGCTACCGGTAGCCGTGCCCTGCTCAACGTTGACCGAAACCATCCCCACCGCCGGCTGGAGAATCGAGGCGGCGTGAACGGCGTCGAAGGTGCCGGTAGTGGTCGGCGGAGGAAGGTTGCTGACCGGAGGAATTGGGATATTCTGGCCACCCCCGATGGAACAGCCGGAGAGGACCAGCATGGCACCACCGAATAGCCCGATAAAATTAAACTTTGCTCGTTTCAAGCGCTTGCCTCTGCGGTCATACTCCCTGACATTATGGGGGCTGGATAGGGGTCGGAAGGCTCGGGAAGGCGAAGATTTAAGTCATCTAACATTTTCTTGATCTCGTCACCGACCATCTCACCTTCTCGGATCAGAATTTGTGCCGCCTGATCGAGCGCCGCCTGGTTGACGAACATCAGCCGCCAGCAATCGACGTAGGCCGCCCCCAACACCAGGGCGACACGGTGGCGAGTTTGGTCATCGCGCAGTGCAGCCCCGGGGAGAGTTGCTTCTGGATGCAGCCCCTCGCTGATCTCGGCTACCGAGATCAACTGCTCGCCGAAGGCGAAGGCCAGCCGACCGGCCTGAGGATCGAGCTCGTCCGGCCCCATAGCCACCAATCCGATCATATGACAGGCTTGGGCGGTGGCCATCTGGAGATCGGCAAACACGCCCCCCGAGTTCTCACCATAAAAAACCCGCTCGGCGGCGATCGCTCCGAGGAGATGGCGCAGCTGTCCGGCGTAATGGGAGCGGAAGTAAGAGAACTGCTGGACATTGGAGGTGTTGCGGTGGTGGCCAAGGGCATCCCCGCGCTTGCGAATGGAAAGCCGCACATGACCGAAATCGGGCATGAAGAAGTGGGCGGCCACGGCATGACCCAACTCATGGCGGGCGATCGCCAGCTGTTCGGATTCGCTGTACTCCACCGGGTCGGCAAGACCGGCCTCGATGTTATTCATGGCCCCCCGTAGATCCTGCCAGGTGAAGTGATCACGGCCCTCTTCGAAGGCGTACATCAGAGCGAGCGAGAGGGATTGTTCAATCATCGCCGGAGAGTAGCCCTCGGTAACCCGGGCAAACTCGGCTCGCCGCTCCTCCCGGTCAAGATCCGGCTCGTGGGCCTTCTGCGCGAAGTAGAGATCGGCAATATCCTGGCGATCATCCCGATTAGGCTGGTGAAAGGTGATGGTACGGCCGAAGCGGCCGGGACGGGTAACCGCCTCGTCCAGAACATTGGGACGATTGGTCGCACCGAGAAAGAGGACGTTGTAGTTCTTCGGTTTGATTTGGGGCAGGCGTAAGGAACTCTTGCCAATCCGACGCGGGAGAGAGAATCCGTCCAGAGTGACATTGATCAGGCGTCGAAAGCTCCGCCTCAGCGCCCCCGGGTTATCTACTCCATCCATCTGGACCAAGAGGGTGTTAAGGCCGAGCTGCCCGCCCCCTCCCATCATTCCCCCCATTATTCCGCCACCCCCCATCCCCGAGCGGCGCTGACCGAGGGCATCGAACTCGTCGATGAAGAGAATACAACCGCCCCACCGCTTGGCCAGCTTCTTGGCCCGACGAACGGCAAGGAGAACAGCCAGCATGTCCATACCCATGAACATGCCCTGGTAGGCGGCTCCCGAGGAGATGATGATCGGGCTACGCATCGCAGTAGCGATCGCCTTGGCGAGCATCGTCTTACCGGTACCTGGAGGGCCGACCATCAACACTCCGCGCTCCCGCTTGCCGCCGGCCTGGGTGAAGCTGCGACCGTGCTCGAAGAGGCGAAGGATGCGGCGCATCTCACTCACCGGAGCTTTCTGGCCACGGATGTCCTCGACCTTGACGCCGTAGTTGGCGTCGTCGGGAAGGAGCACCTGACGCCCCATCCGGGCGAAGAGGACGAAGGGGCCGAAGAAGATGGCGAATTGGCCTACAAGATAGAATGGGATGATCAGCAATCCCAACAGAACCTTGATCAGCAAGCCGAGGTCGGCCAGGATGAGGAAAATGATGGAGAGCGGGGGGATGAAGAGAGCGACCACCACCATCCGCTGCCAGAAGATGCGCCGATTTATCTCAGTTGAGCGCTGCTCCCCCTCGGCGTACTCCTCGAGGCGCTCGCTGGAGACCAGCCAACGCCGGATCCAGGTGACAATTCCGGAGAGGCAGACGCCCCAGAAGAGGGTGGCCAGAAT
>JBOHUW010000143.1:0-5298 GCA_050734895.1 Candidatus Dormibacteraceae bacterium
CTCCAGCTCTCCTGGTAGTCGCCGCCTTCCAGCTGGCCAAGGGATCGAGCACATTGATCGCTCAGGCGGCATCCGAGAGCTTCTCCGTCTCAGCAACGTCGGCTGGCACCTCTAGGCGATGGGTGTGGCCCTGGGACCAGATCAGTACTGCCAGCCCAGCTAGCACCACTACGGCCAATACCATGGTGCGCGGCCCCACGGGATCCTTGAGGATTAGCCAGCTAAGGAAGATGGCGACCACCGGTGCTGCATAAGCGAAGCTGTTGGCGATAGTGGGTGGCGCATTGCGGAGCAGCCAAGCGTAGGCGGTGAAGCCGATCAGAGACGAGCCGAACAGCGAGAAGGCGAAGGCGCCAACCACCGGGCCGGTGAGCACCGTGGACCAGTGAAAGTGGACCGGTTCGCCCAGTCCGAAAGCCAGTCCGAGTTGTGCCGCTCCACCGAAGAGCATTTGGAGGCTGGAGAGGAGCAGTGGCCGCCGCCCCACTTTCGATTGGCTAGCCAGAAGCGCGCCGCCGGCCCAGGCCACCATGCCTAGCATCAACAGCACGAGGGGCAGAGCCTTAGCTCCCGATCCCGACGGCGAGGCCAGCAGGCAGGCTCCGATGAAGCTGACCACGAGTCCGACCGCGCCCAGCTTGGGGATGCCTCGGTGTAGGAATAGCAGGCTGAGCAAAGTCAGCCAGAGGGGCATGGTGGCGGAGAGCACGGCGACCAGCCCTGCGGGCATTGAGGTCAATCCCCACATGGCAGAGCCTTGGCCGGCGGCGATGATCAGGAGACCGACCCCGGCAGCTTCTAACAGCTCGCGCCAGCTCAGCCGTAGGCCCTTTTCGCGCCAGACCGTCCAGCCGAGGAGGATGACGCCGGCGATCATGAATCGTGGTCCATTAAAGAGGAAGGGGGGAGCCGCCGTGACGCCGATCTTGCCGGCTACGAAGACTCCGCCAAAGGCCAGCCAGAGGGCGGCGAGGGCGGCTGGTACCTGCCAGGAGAAGGATCGGAGTGGATAAGAAAATCTTTTCATGACTTAAGCTTGCGGTATCGGCTATCATGTTTCTAGATGTCAGTTTATACTAGTACTGAAACTACCCGACACACTGAGCTGGGAGCCTTTCTGAAGAGCCGTCGGGCTCGTCTCCGGCCTAGCGATGTCGGCCTAGCTCCGGGTTTTCGGCGCCGAACTCCTGGTCTGCGCCGTGAGGAGGTGGCTCAGATGGCCGGGGTGGGGATTACCTGGTACACCTGGCTGGAGCAGGGCCGCAACATCCGAGTCTCCCCGCTAGTCCTCTGCTCGGTGGCTCGCGCCCTCCAGTTGGAACCGGCAGAGCGGGCTCATCTCTTCCAGCTGGCTGGCCACGAGTCGCCCGTGAATTCAGCCGAGGAGGCGATTCGACCTGCCCACCGCCGGGTGTTAGAGAGCTGGGATCCCTACCCGGCCTTGATCTCCGGTCGGCGGTGGGACGTGTTGGCCTGGAACCGGGGAGCGGCGGTCCTTTTCAGTGACTATGGAAAGTATCCGGAGGGTCAGCGCAACATGCTCTGGGTGGCGTTCATGGATCCGGGTAGACGAGAGTTGTACCTGGATTGGGAGGAGCAGGCGGCCAGGATGGTGGCTCGCTTCAGAACCGAGGCGGCACCTTACCTCGACGAGCCGGCCTTTCAGATCTTGATTGCCGAGCTCGAGGCGGAGAGCCCCGATTTCGTCAGGATGTGGGAGCGGCGCGACATCCACGACCGAACCGATGGCCTCAAGCGTTTTCGCCACCCGGAGCTGGGACGAATGGACCTTGAACACACCACGTATGAGATCTCCGGTCAGCCCGGCCTGCGACTCATGCTCTACACGCCAGCCGCCGGCTCGCGGGAAGAGACAACCCTGCGCCGGCTGAATGGTGGGGATTCATAACGATGTCCATCGGACCAGGACTTGATATGATCCGGGGATGGCGAGGGCTCCCATCCGTAGCCTGATCCCGGCGAGAATCGATCGCTTGCCGTGGTCGCGCTTCCACACCATGATGGTGGTGGCACTTGGTGCGGCCTGGATTCTCGACGGCCTGGAGATCACCATCGCCAGCGTGGTCGAGGGGGCGCTGACCAATAAAGATACACTCAATCTCTCGGTCGCCGCCTCCAGTGCGACGGCCACCATCTACCTTGCCGGTGAGGTGGTTGGTGCTTTAGTCTTCGGACGGCTGTCCGATAAGTTGGGGCGCAAGAACCTCTTCATGATTACCCTGGGCGTGTACCTAGTCGGGGGCGGATTGACCGCGGCCACCTTGGGGGCTAGTGCGGGCTGGTTAGTATTTCTATATGCGACCCGCTTCATCTCGGGCATGGGCATCGGCGGTGAATATGCGGTAATTAATTCGGCGATCGATGAGCTGATTCCGGCCCGCTACCGTGGCCGGGTAGACATCGCCGTGAACGGCACCTATTGGGCCGGGGCGATCGTCGGTACTCTCGTCGAGCTGCTGATCTACAACCAGCTTGCCGCCGCCAACCCGAGCCTGGCCTGGCGGCTAGGGTTCCTTCTCGGTCCGATTCTCAGTGTGGTGATTATCTTGGTGCGACGCAACCTACCGGAGAGTCCGCGTTGGCAGATCATGCACGGACGTGAGGCGGAGGCTGAGCGATCCATTGCTGAGATCGAAGCTGCGGTGGAGCGCTCCGGTCATTCCTTAGAGCCGATCGACGAGAGCAAGAGCTTGGAAATTTCGCCGGCTCACAGGGCGGGATACTTAACCCTACTACGAATGCTTTTCCAGAAGTACCCCTCCCGGTCGGTGCTTGGCGCCGGGCTGATGATTACCCAGTCATTCCTGTATAACGCAATTTACTTTAGTTATGCCAACGTGCTGAAGGTTTTCTTCAAAGTGCCTGATGCCAGCGTGGCCTGGTATGGCTTGGCCTTCGCGTTGAGCAACTTAGTCGGTCCCTTGGTCCTGGGCCCGCTGTTTGACACCGTTGGGCGTAAGAAGATGATCGCTGGCAGCTACCTTATCTCCGGTGTGCTACTGCTGATTAGCGCATTCTTGTTCGACGCCGGAGTGCTTAATGCCACGACTCAGACCGGGGCGTGGGTGGTGATCTTCTTCTTTGCCTCGGCTGGGGCCAGCTCCGGTTATTTGACGATCAGCGAGATCTTCCCGCTGGAGATCCGCTCCCAGGCAATCGCGGTGTTCTTCTCGATCGGTCAGGTAGTGGGGGCGCTCGCTCCGTTGTTCTACGGTTTGTTGATCAACAAGGATCATCCCAACCGCAGCATGTTGTTCATTGGATATTTTGTCGGCGCGGTAGTAATGATCACCGGCGGCCTGATCGCAGCCTTCCTCGGGGTAGCCGCGGAGGGGCGGTCGTTGGAAGACGTGGCCAAGCCCCTGTCAGTGGTGAACAAGTCCCCCGTAGTGGGGGTGGCAGCTAGTTGAAAATGCGAACTTAGGATGCGCTTGAAGCCTCTCGATTTTGTTCGAATTCCGTTACAACCGCTCCGGGGTGGCAATGCCCAGCAGCTCCAACCCTACCTTCAGGGTGTCGGCGGTGAGTCGGCAGAGGAGGGTACGCACCGCTCGCAAATCTTCCGACTCTGCCTTTAATACTGGGCAGCTCTCGTAAAAAGCGGTAAAGGTTTGGGCTAGCGAGTAGAGGTAGGTGCAGAGGCGGTGCGGCTCCAGCGTCTCCTCCACCTCATTGATCACCAATCCAAATTCATCGAGTAGAAGGGCCAGCGCTCGCTCGGTGGGGGCCAGGGTGATCAGCGAGGGCAGCTCTGGTTGCGACCGGCCCGCCTCCTCCAGTCGGCTGAGGATCGAACGCACTCGGGCGTGGGCATATTGGAGATAGACCCCGGTATTGCCGGAGAGAGAACACATCCGCTCCAGATCGAAGATGTAGTCCTTACCCCGGCTGTTGGAGAGATCGGCGTATTTGACCGCCCCGATCCCCACCTGTTCGGCCAGTAGCTCGATGTCACCGGCCGGTCCACCTTCCCGCGTCGTAATCGTCTGCCGTGCCTGCTTAGTTGCGGCATCGAGCAACTCGGTCAACCCGGCGGTCTCTCCAGAGCGGGTCTTGAAAGGCCTTCCCTCCTTATTCAGTATCGTCCCATAGGCGACATGCTGAGCTGCCACCGAATCGGGCAGCCAGCCGGCGCGCCGTGCGGTGGCAAAGACCATCCGGAAGTGCAGCGCCTGACGGCTATCGACAACGTAGAGAATCCGCTCTGCCTTGAATTCATTTACCCGGTGGCGAAGGGTGGCCAAATCAGTGACCGCATAGCCAAAACCACCATCTTTCTTGCGGACGATGAGCGGAATCGGCTTATCCTCCGGGCCGGTTATATCGGGGAAGAAGACACGGAGCGCCCCCTGGCTTCGAATCGCGATTCCTCTCTGCTCTAACTCCTCTGCGATCCCCACCAACTCTGGGTTATAGCGGCTCTCTCCGTCGGCGTTGGCGTCAGTGAGTAGTACGCCCATACGACGGTAGGTGGCTCGAAAGGAGGCCATCGATTCCTTGACGATCTCTTGCCAGCAGGCCAGCGTCGAAGCCTCACCGGCTTGCAGTTCGACTACTCGGCCCCGAGCGCGATCGGCGAAGGCTGGATCGCGCTCGAACTCCTCTCGAGCGGTGCGATAGAGTTGGCTCAGGGCCGCCACGCTCCCGCTCCCTCGCCAGCTGTGCTCGGGGTGCTCTCCCAAATATTGGATTAGCATGCCAAACTGGGTCCCCCAGTCGCCGAGGTGGTCCTGACGAATTACCCTCCGGCCGATGAAGCCGAGTACCCGGGCCAAGGCATCGCCGATGATCATGCCGCGGAGGTGTCCGACATGCATCTCCTTGGCAATGTTCGGACTGGAGTATTCGACGACTATGGTTTGAGGAGATTTTGTGGGTACGCCCAGCCGGGGATCATTCACTCGCTGGGCCAGCTGATGAATAATCGTCTCATCTCGCAAATTCAGATTGATGAACCCTGGACCGGAGACCTCGCAGCTGGCCAGCAGGTCATTGGTGGGGTAGGATTCGACTACCTGGGTGGCCAGCTGACGCGGGTTGGTTCCGAGCTGCTTGGCGGCAGCGAAACTGCCGTTAGATTGGAAATCGGCCCGCTCCGAGCGACGTAGTTGGGGGTCGATCTCGCCGTGATTCGTGGGTAGTACCGTAGCCATCGCCTTCCGCAGCTGAGATTCCAGCTGTTCGGCGATGGGAGTGACTTTACTCAATATTAGATTCCTCCTCCTTGACGAGGGAGGGTAGGTGGGGGGTAGCCTCATCTCTTGCATCGGGCGAGAG
>JBOHUW010000144.1:0-5278 GCA_050734895.1 Candidatus Dormibacteraceae bacterium
GTATTCGAGCATCGCTTGCTGCTCGCGTTGCCGACCTTCGGCGACCTGCGCGTATCGCTCGGTATCATACTCCCACGGCTGGCCGGTGGCTTCCCATCCGCCCTGGACTCGGCGCACCACCCCGTCGACGTCGAGGACCTTCAGCATCATCTCCTGCCGACTGCGCGAGAGGTCGACCTGAGTCTCCAGTTCCGCCGTGGAGAGGGGCCGATCTGCAGCTTGGAGGGCGGCCAGGGCAGAGCGGACTATCGACTCTGGGGGGAAAGCGAGGCTGGCGAAGTAGGACCAGATATCGCGATCCTCGCGTCCCGGGAAGAGCAGCACCTCGGCGCGCTCCAAGCCACGCCCGGCGCGCCCAATCTGCTGATAGTAGGCGACCGGCGAGGGCGGCGCTCCGAGGTGAACGACGAACCCTAAATCTGGCTTGTCGAAGCCCATCCCTAACGCGCTCGTGGCAATTACCGCCTTCACTCGGTTGGCGAGCAAATCATCCTCGGTTCGTTCACGATCACTACTCTCGGTCTTCCCGGAGTAAGCGGCAACCAGGTAGTTGCGCTCCCGGAGGTAGTAGGCAACCTCCTCGGTAGCGGCCACGGTGAGGGTGTAGACAATGCCCGAGCCGGGCAGCTCGGCGAGGTGTTCGGCCAGCCAGGCCAGGCGATGCTCGTTGGATGGTAGTTTGAGCACCCCTAGACGGAGACTCTCCCGCTCCAGCGGACCACGCAGCACCTCCACCTGTCCGCTACCTACTCCCAGCTGTTCGGCCACATCACGGGTCACCCGGGCATTGGCGGTGGCGGTGGTGGCCAGAACCGCCACCCCGGCAGGTAGCTGCTCCAGCAGAGTACGGAGACGGCGGTAGTCAGGGCGGAAGTCGTGACCCCAGTCAGAGATGCAGTGGGCCTCATCGATTACCAGCAGCCCGGCAGTAGCCGCCAATCGGGGCAGTATCCGGGAGCGGAAGCCGGGGTTGTTCAGCCGTTCCGGGCTGACCAGCAGTACGTCTACGCTGCCCTTCTGAACCTCGCTGTAGACACTCTCCCACTCCTCCAGGTTGGCCGAGTTAATCGACCTGGCCTGGATTCCGGCTCGATTGGCGGCGGCAATCTGGTTGCGCATTAGGGCCAGCAGAGGGGAGATGATCACCGTCGGTCCTGCTCCGGCGGCGCGCAGCAGGGCGGTGGCGACGAAGTAAACCGCCGATTTACCCCAGCCAGTAGGTTGCACAACGAGGGCTCGGCGGCGCTCCAATACCAGGACCTGGATAGCGCGCCACTGATCGTCACGCAGGCTAGCGGGGGCCCCGACCAGCGCGCTGAGATGCTGCTCTGCCTCGGTTTTGCTGAAGTCCAGAACTTGGGGCATGAGCTTCAATCTACAGCAGGCTCAGCTTTTCTTTACAATCTGCTGTCTGATCGGGGGTCTTAGATTGCGCATTCGTGGCTTCGTTATTAAAGCCACGAGGTAGCGATCAAACTCCTCATCGTTCATCTTGTCGTACGGGTCGTAGAATTTCTCAGTCATCAGAATTTCCTCCTTGTGCGTTTGCCGGATGGGCGGAATAAGTAATACGCACAGAACTTCATTGTGTGTTACTTTAATTTTGTGGGATCGGCTACTTCCGAGCATTACGATGATATTCCCTATCGTCAACTTCCCATTGATGCAGTTGATTGGGCATATACCACTGATCACATCCAAAATCGATCTCGCAGGAAGCGGCGGCCAGAGTTTGATGTTCAGCCTGAATGGGCAACGGAAGCTGCTTTGAATTTCGATCGTTTAGTTCAGAACAGTGGGAGCCGTTCGGGGGAGAGTATTGCAGTGATTGGATTTTCATCGACTGCCGACCGTATTCTCGTAGTGATTTTAGTCCCCAAGGATCATCCTCCGGGCGGAGAGTGGTGGGGAGCCTCAGCCTGGGCTGCGAATGAGAAAGATAGTCGAGTTTATGAAGCCCAAAAAGGAAGTACTTCAGCAGGAGAAAGACCATGAAGGATAAGAAAGAAGTCGCTAAGGCATTGATTCGTGAGGCAGAAGAAGTAGAAGCCCTGGAAGAGAGTGGGGAGCGGCCAGCTGGCCCTTACCATCGAACTCCGAGGCCACGTGATCCTAGTCAAGTTTATACATTGCGGATGCCGGTGGCTCTTCTGGGGCGGCTGAAAGAGATCGCGGACCAACAGGATATGAATCCGAGCACTTTGATGCGACATTGGGTTTTGGAACGACTTGAGGCCGAGGATCTGCGAAGCCGGAACATCGATCATCTGATTCATAACGCTGTGCGTGAGGAGCTCAAGCGGGCCGGGTTGTTTAAGCAGCCGAGCTTGAGGTATCGACCGGCGCATTAAGATGCTGCTCCGCCTCGGTCTTGCTGAAGTCCAGAACTTGGGGCATGGGCTTCAATCTACAGCAGGCTCAGCTTTTCTTTACAATCTGCTGCCTGATCGGGCGTCTCAAATCAAAGTGTGCAACCTCTCAACTTCCAATTCGGGCGGTCGGTGCTGTGTAGTCTGGGCAGTAGAGATGCAGGAGTCAACCAACTTGCCACTGGAAGATGAGCGAGAGGTGCTCGATGCCGCCCACAAGGGAGACATTCAGGGCGCGCTGGGAACGATTCGAATCGGTTCAAGCCAACCTAATTCGTTCCGTCAGCGGCTGCTGGCGCTGCTCGCCATCCTCGGTCCGGGGATCATCGTTATGGTCGGCGATAACGACGCCGGAGGAGTGGCAACCTACAGCCAGGCGGGACAGAATTACGGCCCCACTCTGCTCTGGGTTCTCCTGCTTCTGATTCCCGTATTGATCGTCAATCAGGAGATGGTGGTGCGGTTGGGAGCGGTTACCGGTATGGGACATGGCAAGCTGATCTTCGAGCGCTTCGGCCGTTTCTGGGGCTTCTTCTCGGTAGGCGATCTCTTCCTGCTCAACTTTCTGACGCTGGTGACCGAGTTCATCGGGGTCAGCTTGGCGCTCAGCTACTTCGGAATTAGTCCCTACCTCTCGGTACCGGTGGCGGCGGTGCTGCTGATCGTCTTTGCCGTCAGCGGCAGCTTTGCTCGGTGGGAGCGCTTCATGTTTGTCTTCATAGCGGCCAACTTTTTGGTTATTCCGCTGGTTTGGCTCAGTCATCCTCAGCTCGGCGTGGTGGCGCATGACTTTGTCGTGCCGGGCATTCAGGGCGGACTGAGTGGGGATGCGGTATTGCTCATCGTGGCCATTGTGGGGACCACGGTCGCCCCCTGGCAGCTCTTCTTCCAGCAGTCGAACATCGTCGATAAGAGAATCACTCCACGTTGGATTGCCTATGAGCGATTCGATACAGTGTTAGGTTCCTTGATCACGGTGCTCGGAGCGGCGGCCCTCCTGGCCACCTGTGCCTTCGTCCTGGGCCCGACGGCACTGGCCGGGAAGTTTACCGATGCCGGGGGAATAGCGGCCGGGTTGGGGCATTATTTGAGTCCCTGGGCGGGTTCAATCTTTGCCATCGTGCTGCTCAACTCCTCGCTGATCGGGGCGGCGGCACTCTCGGTAGCCACCGCCTACGCGGTGGGTGATACCTTTGGCATTCGCCACTCTCTGCATTGGAGCTGGCGAGAGGCGAAGGGTTTCTATGCCGCCTTTTCGGGTCTGATCGTGGCTGCCGCGGCAATCGTGCTGATCCCCCATGCCCCGTTGGGCTTGATCACCACTGCGGTGCAGGCCCTGGCCGGGGTGTTGCTACCCAGCGCCAGCGTCTTCCTCCTCCTGCTCTGCAATGATGCGCCGGTGCTCGGTCCATGGGTTAACCGCCCCTGGCTCAACGGGGTGGCGGTGGTGATCATCTCGATCCTGCTCATGCTCTCGGCTATTTTGACCATTACCACCCTCTTCCCGAATATCGATGTGGCCCGGCTGACCGGGGGGTTGGCCGTGGTTCTGGTAGTGAGCTTGCTGGTCGGGGGAGTGGGTTGGATGTGGCGCAAGCGACCTAGCCGAGAGGTTGGTAATCGGAGAGAGCGTGAGGGGTGGAGGATGTCTCCGCTGGCGCTTCTGGATCCCCCCCTGTGGTCTCCGATGCGGCGGGTGGCGATGATTGCCCTCCGCGGCTATTTGGTTGTCGCCGTGCTCCTGCTTCTGCTCAAGAGCGTGGAATTGGCAGTTCTTCGCTGAGGTCACTGGCCGGATGGGCTGGCCCGGGGCGACCTCGCCACCGCCACCCGGTGGGCAACATGGTTTCGATCAGGTCGTCGTAGGTGATCACTCCCAGCAACTGACCTGCCTCGTCGATTACCGGTAACCCGGCGAGGTTGTAGTCGGCCATCTGGACGGCGATGGCTGGAAGGTCGGTGGCGGGGTGAACTGCTACTGGGGTCTCGATCACCAAGTCGGCGAGTTGGGTCAGGGGATCGGCGCGGAGCAGCCGAGCGATGGGGATGGAGCCGGAGAGGTGTCCATCGCTCAGGGTGTAGATCTCGGTCAAAATTTCCGGCAGCTCGTCGGTGGTTTTGATGTGCTCTAACGCCTTAGCAACGTTGAACTTTTCGGGTAGGGCGATGAATTGTGGCGACATCAGCCCCCCAGCGGTCTCCGGATGGTAGCCGAGGAGCTTACGCACTCGGCGCTGTTGTTTATCTGGGAGCAGCTCCAGCACCGGTCGGCGGTGCTCCTGATCGAGCTTCATCAGTAGATCGGCGGCGGCGTCAGCTTCCATGTTGGCCAGCACCGTGGCCGCTTCCTGATCCGAGCGTTCTCTCAGGAACTCTAGCTGGTGTTCGGTGTTCAGCTCCTGGAAGATGTCGGCTTCCAGTTCGCGATCCTGATGTACGGCGGTGAGTATCTCCTCCCCCTGCTCATGCGAAGCCTGTTCGACGATGTCGGCAATATCGGCCGGATGCAGACGCATCAGCCGGAAGAGGGGGAGGTGATGGGCGGCGGAGGGTACATGGCCGATCAGCGGCTCGACGTGCGACCAGGGGATTTCTTCGGTCGAGGGTTCGGTGCGCTTGAAGAGCCAACGGAGCAGAGTCCAGAAAGTGGGAACTGGGACTGGCCGCACCGCGGTTACTTCCCAGTTGGCAGCATTGCCCTCCAGGAGGAGGTCTCGAACTCGTACCAGCCGGGCCGAGCTGACATCGACCACCGCTCGGCCCCGAACATCTCGAACTAGGAGCACCTCGCCAGGCCGCCGCTCAAAGCTTCGCGTCCCGACTCGATCGACCGAGAGGATGACCTGGCCGGCTTTCAATTCGGCCAAATCACCGTCGGCCACGAAGGTATCACGGCTGCCGCTCTGGAG
>JBOHUW010000145.1:0-5183 GCA_050734895.1 Candidatus Dormibacteraceae bacterium
TTATGGAGCTTGACGATACCATTCTTGACCACAAAAACTTCAAGGGGCATGTCCCCTTCATACAAAATAATTTGTCCTTTCGGCACATGTTTAATACGGGAATTACTAAGCAATTCTTTAAGGACAATAGGCAGATCTTCAATACTGATTGTTACCCTGGCCATAGAGTGAACTATATTACGCCCTTGCCAGAAAAGCCTTACTGCTGCAACCCAATTTCTTAACTGGACAAGCTTATTGCAGCCATTGATCATACACCTTCTCCATCTGGTTTGACCGCCAAGCAAGGACGCTCGGTAGTAAGCTTCACGGGAAGGACCTCCTATTGGGTTGGACCTGATTTTTATCGATTCCAGTATCCCATCTCAGGTAGGGCCAATTTCTTTTATCCCTCTACCCTATTCCCGTTCCACCCTCCAGGCGAACCTTCATTCCCTTAGGGAAATTTCCGACCTAAGAAGACATTCAATAGTGGCAGCCACCCCGAAAATCTTATGGCACGCTCAACTTCGAAATTAGAGCTTTGCACAGGCTTATTTGCATTGGCTTTGTAAGTTTTTTCGGGCAAACTGCCGATAAATCATACAGCAGTGATTATCGGCTTCTCTTATAGTGAAAAAAGTCGATGGTTCATTGAGTTAAGGAGGTACACTATGGCAGACTCTAAAAACGAAGGTCAATTCGGTAATCGCTCGGATACCGAAAAGCAAGCGAGTAGAGGCGGCCACGCCAGCCCGGGTCAGTTCGGCGGCCCGCAGGGTGCAGATCCACACAAGGCTGGCGAAGAAGGCGCCAAAAACCAACCCGTTGAGGCAAAGCGTCGTGGCGGTGAGCACAGTCATCAGAACGACAACAGATAGACAAGTAACTGACAGGTAACTATAGGGGGCGGAAGCTGAAGCTTCCGTCCCCATCATACCGGGCAAAGCTTCTCAGGAGTAATAACTATGGCTCGAAAGTATGATTCCAGAGCGGGCAAAGAAGTCGAAAAAACAATGCACGAGCACAAGCACGAAGGAAAGTTTAAGGACCGTAAGCAAGCCATAGCAGTAGGGCTTAGCAAAGCCCGCCGGAAAGGCGAAAAAGTTCCTGAACAGAATGAACAGAAAGAAAGTTGAGTACTCATAAATAAGCAACAGCTAGCACGCAATTTATAAGTCAAGCGCCAGGTCCTTAGCCCAGCAAAGAGCATGGAATTAAAAGTTTGCTTAGCTCAACGTAAGGTAGGGTGACTTGGATAACGGTCAACTCCCTTCGGGCGGCGGTCGACTGACACATCCAATTAATCTATTCCCACATCCACCTAGTCATTCCTTGGTCACTTCCGTTAGATCTTCCAGCCAGACGGTCTGCTAGGGAGTGCTGGAGAAGAGCCTGTAGGGCATCTAGAACTTCCTTAGCTGCCCCTCTTTTTTAGCCATCTGAATAATATTGAATTAATGCATCCCTCCCTCCCATCCGTGATGGGAGGGAGGGATAGTTTTATGCTGACAGCTGTTTTTTAGACTGGCCCACCGGAATCTTTAGCGGCTCCGGCTTCTGTTCCCGCGGGATCTTCACCATCAAGATACCCTCTTCCACGTCGGCCTTAATCTTCTCGGGATTCACCTTGCCTGGCAACGCTATCTGCCTGAAATAGCCGCCCGATGCCACCTCGCGCCGCAGATAAGTACCCTCCTTCTGCTCAGATTCCTCTCGGTACCCAGCTCGAATCGAAAGCAAGCCATCGCTGAAGGTCACCTCAACATCCTCCGGCTTAATTCCCGGTACCGGAGCCTTCACCACATAACCATCCTTGGTTTCCTTGACATCTACCGGTAAATAGTTAACCGGCGGTCCGTTTCGGTCCGAAGACTCCCGCCGACTAATAAAGGCATCAGAGAAGATATTGTCCATAGTCCTATGCAAGTGAGTCAAATCAGACCAAGGATCCCATCGTACTATCGCCATTGCTTATTACCTCCTTGTCAATAAAAGATTTCTACTAGGATCCTACCCGACCTAGCGGGTGATTGAAACTTGCCTATTGCCGCACCCCTCGACCTTCTTCTCTTAACTTAAAAGAGTGACCTCTTCAACCCTTACCTCCGAGATAAATATCCCCGCCTCAATCAAGCCGGCCGACGGCAGATTCGGTTGTGGACCGGCCAAGGTTCGCCCGGCTGCAATTGCCCACCTGGCTGAGGCTCCGATGGGAACTTCGCATCGCCAAGAACCGGTTCGCTCGCTGGTTCGAGGAGTGCGTCAAGGCCTGGCCGAACTCTTCTCACTGCCTAGCGGCTATCAGGTAGTTTTGGGCAACGGGGGAGCAACCGCCTTCTGGGATATCGCTGCCTTTGGGCTGATTCGAGATCGGGCCCAACATCTGGCTTACGGTGAATTCTCCGCCAAGTTCGCCAAAGTCACTCTCGGAGCCCCCTTCTTGGGGGATCCCACCATCATCGAGGCTGATCCTGGCAACGTATCGAACCCCATGGCCGAAGCCGGAGTCGATGCCTACTGCTGGCCCCACAACGAGACTTCAACCGGAGCAATGCGCCCGGTCGAACGAGTCCCCGATTCAGATTTTGATGCCTTGATCCTAATCGACGCCACCTCTGGAGCAGGCGGCCTGCCGGTGCGGCTAGAAGATGCTGACGTCTACTACTTCGCTCCCCAGAAATGCTTCGGCTCTGACGGCGGCCTATGGATCGCCTTGATGTCACCCGCTGCGCTCGAACGCGCCCAACAGCTGGCTACCTCCGGGCGCTGGATCCCTCCCTTCTACAGCCTACCCGAGGCGATTGAGAATTCTGCCAAGGACCAGACTCTTAATACGCCGGCCATAGCTACCCTCAGCATGCTGCGTGATCAGCTGGAGTGGATGAACCGAGAGGGCGGGCTGAGCTGGGCGACCGAGCGTACCGCCGACTCCGCCGGGCGCCTCTACGGTTGGGCGGAGCGTACGGAATACACTCAGCCTTATGTCAGCAACCCTGAGCAGCGCAGCCAGGTAGTTGGAACGATCGACCTTTCGGAACGGGTGGACGCGGCTAAAGTCGCCGCAATGCTCCGCGCCAACGGCATTGTTGACACCGAGCCTTACCGCAAGTTGGGCCGCAACCAGCTCCGGATTGGGATGTTCCCGGCCATCGAACCGGGCGACGTCGAGGCCCTGACCGCCTGTGTGGATTATGTAGTGGAGCGATTAGCGAAATGATATTTTACCAATTCTCCAAGGCATGTCCCTCTTGAAACCAGAGATGACAATCCTCCACGAAAACAGCTGAGCCTACCGCGCAGAACACCTCGAACAGCTTGAGCGTGCCCTGGCACAGGTAAAAGGTGGCCAGGTTAGAGAAGGTCTAAACGAGACGGACCTGGACTCGCTTCACCCAAATGAAAGGACTGCCAAACGAAAGGACGCGAAACCCGCCAAGCTCAGTTGGTAATTGCTCTACTCGGCGGCCACTATGTTGTGCTGCATTAAATTGAAGCTGAGCGAACCGCGCCAGACTGACGCAGCCGCCGAGCGGCGGCGGAGAATAGCTCCTCGAGTGGGCCAAGGGTACGCAGCCACTCCAGATAGCGACTGATTCCCTCGGCCAGACCGATTTCGGCCTCGAACCCCCCGGAGCGAGCAAGCTGGAGATCAGGAGTCAGGGCCCGCATCTCGCCGGGGCGAAACTCGCCCGGTAACTCCGGTGATATGTGTTTGCCCAAAAGATCGGCCAACATCAAGGCCAGATCACTGATCGCGGTCGGCTTACCACTGCCCACGTTGACCGCTAGCCCGTCCCATCGATTGGTGGTTGCGGCGAGATAGTTGGCTCGGGCCACATCCTCAACATTGCAGAGGTCGCGGGTCTGCCGCCCGTCCTCATAAACCAGCGGAGGCAGATCATTGACCAAACGGGTGCAGAAGATGGAGATCACTCCGGTGTAGGGGTTAAAGATTGACTGCCGGGGCCCGTAGGTGCAAGCGTAGCGCAAGGCGACGGTGGGGATGCCACTCTGTTTGCCCCACGCCAGAGCCAGCCGCTCCTGACTTGCCTTACTGATCGCATACACCGTCTCCCCCCCGGTGGGAGCGGACTCTGGAGTCGATGCGCCAGTCGCCGGACCCCCACAAGTCGGACAAGGGACGGCAAAATCACCGGCCACTAATCTAGCCTCGGCTCGCCGCGGAGGAAAGCCAAGGCCGTGGACGTGACAGTTGACCGCACCTTCAGTATAAACCGCCTGCGAAGAAGCGACGACCACCTTACGAATCGGCAGATTATCGTCTTTGATCACCTCCAGGAGGCGGCCGGTTCCAACTACGTTAACCTCCAAATACTTGGCAATCTCCGGCATGTAGCCCCCGTAAGCGGCGAGGTGAAAAACCACCTCTACCCCCTCCAGGGCGGCCCGCAGGCAGCTCTTATCCTGAATATCGCCTTGCATCAGTTCGGCTTTCGGATTGATCCAACTGGGGGCTCCACCAGCGTGGGTTTGAGGTTCAAGCCGGTCCAATATGCGCACCCGCCAACCCTGGTTAATCAGCAAGTCGACCAGATGGGAGCCGATCAGGCCGGCCCCACCGGTGACTAGAGCCGAATTAAGTTCGTTCGCTTGCATGTAATTTGTCCACCATCCCGCTGTTCATAGTAGCCGAGGGGACAGAATTGCCACGACCTTGTCATCTGCTTTTTACTCCCTCCAGGAGGCCGAGCCGAATAAGGGCCGCTCGGGTGGCCATAAGGTCACTCCGATGCTCTACCACTTCGCGAAGATGAACCAGATCCTCCTCCACGTCGATATCAAACGTGGCGGGAAGCAGAGTCACATCTAACTTTAGCCGTTCGGCGCGCGCCAACAGCTGATTCAATACATCTGGACCACTCATCTGTAACCCGGTTAGCAGATCGTGGCTGCCCCGCATACCGATCAGCCAATAGCCGCCATCGTAGGTCGGACCAAGCACCAGATCGCTTTGCGTCAAAGCGGCAAAGGACTGGAGCACCGTCTCGAGCTCGATCTGGGGCGAGTCAGAGGCGATTAGCACTACCTTGTTGCTCGGAGCGGAGATCGTCTTGAAGAGGTGAGCCTGGCGCTCTCCCCACTCCCCCTCCGGCTGAACGAGAATCGAATCAGGAGGCGGAACCAGCGGAGCGATGGCCGGCCAGGCCGTCGATGGGGCAACATACCACCCTAACAAATAG
>JBOHUW010000146.1:0-5148 GCA_050734895.1 Candidatus Dormibacteraceae bacterium
AATGTATACTGCCACTGCGTTTCTTTTCCCAGCGCACCATAATCAGGCCCCAACAGACCAATGTTGCCGGTTTTAGCATAGATTGCATTTAGGAGAACCGTGATGTCAGAGTAGCCAACTAGCGGCTTTGGGTTTGCCTTCACCAGGTCCCAGTCAATTAACGGTAACATTTCGTTAGCCGACCACCCCCCGGAATATGCCAGGATAATTTTGACGTTCTCGTCGGAGACTGCTTTGTGGAAATCCGCAATCCTATCCTCAACCCTCGCAGTGCCAAGATGGTAGTGAGATGCGAGACGCTGACCAAACGTAACTTTATAGCCAAGACCCTCTAGGCGTTCCTTAGCTCGGCCATCACGTTCTTCAAAACCTGGTTCCCAGTAATACGAAGGAGCAATAACCCTTATCTCATTGACTGGTTTAGTAGCTTCTGCTTGCGTCGATTGCATAGGCATATTATCGCATGACTTTGAGTAAAACAAAGCAGAGTTACTAAATGCCCTTCAGTCCAAACACTTCTAACGGTTTGCCGATCATCTACCACACTTCATCATCTTCCGGCGTACTGTCCCTGAGCGCTTGGAGCGTGGTGTAATAAAACCGCGGCGCTTCATCCTCATCTACAATTCGCGCCAATTTCTTGCGAACTCGCTTAAGCAAACTGGTAGATTCACATACCAACAATACGCCGCGCAGCTTGGAGTTGGTAGCATCTTCCCATTCTTCGGCCTCCATGTAAGCAAGGAGCTTTTGTAATCGCCTTACGTGTACGAAGAATGGTGTATCGTCATCCAAATAATTCAGAAGGACTATCTATCAATCTGAAACCGCAGCGACCCGATGTAAGGCCTAATGCGCTGCTCAACAGAATCCCGATATTCGCTTTCGGTTGTCCCCTCCCAACTCCCTGTTGCCAACCAAGTATCCAGATATTGCGCCAGAGTAATTTTGGAAGGTTCCACATACTGCCCATCAGCTCGCTCGGTTTGAAGACGAGCCATAGCCTCCAGGGCTTCTCGCTTGGCGCCAAATCCCGAAGCCGACGACCTCTGGCGCTTACCTCCAGGTGGAGCAATATCAACCTTTAAAGCCCAGGTGATCCTATCTCCATTGCAGTTTAGACAGCGTCGCGCCTTGGGATCCTTGACTGTGTGTCCGCAGCTGCCACATCTTCAGTATGCAATTCCCCTCAACAAGTGCGCTCCAGATGGCAAATCTCTAGACGCATGATTTCGCCATTATAACTTCATTTTGGGGAGAATGGTCTCAGGAGTGGGTTGAGGAAAGCGATACACCCTCATTAAAAACCCATTTGAACTTAAAAAATGGTCGAGGAGGCGGGATTCGAACCCGCGGCCCCCTGGTCCCAAACCAGGTGCGCTGCCGGGCTGCGCTACTCCTCGAAACGGTCCTCGGCAAGGCTGCTTGTTTAACGGTACCCTAGGCTGTATGCAAGTTGCGACTCCCACTAAGCTCCAAGTCCTGGATACCGCAGGAAATCCGGTTAATCTGGGCGATTTGGCCGCCAAGCGGCCGCTGGTAGTCGCCTTCCTCCGTCATTTTGGCTGCCTGCACTGTTTGGAGACGGTAGTTCAGCTCCGAGGTCAACTTGGCCAAGTCAAAGAGGCTGGCGCCGAATTGATTTTGGTTGGTAATGGCAATCCAGAGCGCGCCGCGACCTTCCAATCCGCTCGAGCACCCGAGCTACGTGTCTACACAGATCCAACTCAAAATTCTTACCAAGCGTTAAATATGAAGCACAGCGTCGCCTCTACTCTCGGTCCCCGTAGCTTTTTATCCGGCCTCTTGGCTATCCTGCGCGGCCACCGGCAGACCTCGATTCAGGGCGATCCCTGGCAACAGGGAGGGCTTTTCGCGCTGGCCAAGGGCGGTCGGATTGTCTATTCTCAGATTAACCGTCACGGCGGTGATCGTCCCGACCTGATTGCTGCCCTCTCCTCTCTCCAATCCGCCCCAAACAGCTAACACCTTGCTCGAACACCTCTTCCTCGATTGGAACGGAACCCTCTTCTCCGACACCTGGGCGGCGGTGATCGCCAACAACGAGCTCTTCAAGGTCCTCGGTGTCCGGCCGATCAGCAAGACCGATTGGCAGGCCACCTTCGAAATCCCGATCATCAACTTCTACCTCCATCACGGCTGTTCTCTGGAGAAGATGGCCGCCGATCCGGCTAGCTTACAGCAACTCTTCAGCCAGAGCTACGAGCCGCTAGCCGACCGCTGTCGAACCCGCCGGGGAGCCCGTCAACTGCTGAGCTGGCTGGGAGAAAATAAAATCCGTCGCCTCCTGCTCAGCAACCACACTGAACCAGAGATCATCGCTCAATTAAAACGATTGCGACTTATCAACTCCTTCGAAGTTCTCACCGCCAGCCAAGAGCTGAGCGGAGTAATAGTCGAAGCTACCAAGGAAGCTAAGCTAGCCGCCCATCTTAAAACAACCACCTCCCCCAAAAAACGAATAGCGATTATCGGCGACGCTCCCGAGGAGGTGGAGATCGGACGACGCGCCGGCATCTGGACGATCGCGATCACCGGCGGCTTCTACTCCACATCCCGCCTGCGTGCCTGCCACCCAGATTTTTTAGTTGACTCGCTGCCCGCGGCATTGGCTGTACTTCAGGAGTTGCACGCAATAGATTAATGTCAAGTAACCGAAACAACCAGATGGTTGTTCAGATTAAGGATCGGGGGTAGCAGTTTGGCGATCCGTACAACTCTTCGACCAGCTCGGTTGGCGCTTCCCAGACATAGTCTGATTGTCGGGGCTCTGATCACGATGCTGCTTTTCATAATCTCCGGCCAGCTCGCTGCCGCTGCACCCGCGTCCAGCCAGGGCACTCCGCCGGCCCAATCCGGGGATGAACAGAACAAGCTCACCCAAATTGACCAGCAGCTCCAACTCGCCCAGGCCAGCCTTAACCAACTTAACGCCAAGCTGACCACCGACCAACGCATCGAAACCGAGCAGCAGGGGCAGCTGGCCGAATTGGCCCGGCTGGAGTACGAGCAGCCGGTCTTCAGCCTCAGTCAACTGCTCGGCGCGACATCGCTCGAGCAGCTGTTGAGTGACCTCGCCCAGACCAAGCTGGTCTCCCTCAAACAAGCCCAACTTCTTGAGCAGGCGAGCCGGCTGCGCCAACAGGAGCAGAAGACCCGGGACGAGCTGACCACCCAGATCGCCAAACTCCAGGCTGCCCGAGTCGACGCCGGCAAGCTGGTCGGGCAAATCTTGGGGCGAGGCGCCGGCGGAGTCGGCGATCAATCCATCCTGGGCCAGGCCGGGGCGATTGCTTGTGATTCGAGCCAGCCCTCACCCCAAAGCTGTCCGGCTGGATCGATCCAGCAGATCATCACCGGGGCCTTCACTCCGCTCGGAGCTCCGGCTGTAACCTGGGGTCTGCGGATCGCCCACTGTGAGTCACACTACAATCCACGAGCGGTTAATCCCTCTGGCGCCTCCGGGTTGTTCCAGTTTATGCCCTCCACCTTCGCCCACACCCCGCCGGGCAAGGCGGGCGGCTCGATCTGGGACCCCGTCGCACAGTCCCAGGCCGCCTCCTGGATGTACGGCCAGGGACGGCAGGCCGAATGGGAGTGTCGTTAGCACTCACCCCTGGGCAAGCGTCTCCGGCAGCGCATTAACTCGAGCCACCTCGGCCAACCAATGGCCACTCTCCCGGATTGTCCGAACCTGGGTCGGTACATCGATGCCAATCAATCCGAAGTGGATGCTGAAGCCGCGCTCCCACTCGAAGTTGTCGATTGAGGTCCAGTGGAAATAGCCGCGGACGTCTACTCCATCGTCGATCGCCTGACTCACCTCTTTTAAAACTTTGCCCAAATATTCGATCCGCCAGCCATCATCCAGGGTGCCGATGCCGTTTTCAGTTATATAGACCGGCTTGCCCCGCCCCTTCAAATCCTGCAATGCATCACCCATCCAAGCCGGATTGATAGCATGGCCCATCTCATCTACCAGTAAGCCGGGCGGATTATTTTCAGTGACAAACCCCTGTTGGAAGGCGCGAAGATCAAATGTAAAGAGTGAACCGCTGTACTGGTTGAGACCGAGATAGTCGGAGGGGGCATCGATCACCCGCTCTAGACGAAGCCCATCCGGCCAACAGTCCAACGTCCGACGAGCGATACCGGCGGCGAGCCGGTCGTCCCAACGTGGGCTGGCCGGCAACACCATCCACTTATGTTGGGCAATGCCGACCGGAATCTCTGGGGTCAGCCGCTGGAGCTCCCGATAGGCGGCGACATGCCCTCGTCGAAAATTGGCCAGCACCCGCCAGCAGCCCAACAGATCGCCCCGACGACCAGGCGGAAAGTCACCTCTCTGCCCGCTGAACCAACCGGAGATAGCATAGACGTTTGGTTCATTGATCGTGCACCAGAAGTTGACCAATTCGCCCAACTCCTCGGCCACCCGGCGAACAAAGGGCAACCAGGCCTGTTCACTCCCGCTCGCCGACCACCCTCCACGCTCGGTGAACCAGAGCGGCGAAGAAAAGTGATGGAGGGTGACCATAGTCTGCATGCCATGTTCCCGATAGGCCTGCAAAACCTGCCGGTAATGCTCGATCTGGACCGGATCGAACTCCCCCGGAGCCGGCTCGATCCGCGCCCACTCGATCGATAGGCGGTGAGCGTTCTGGTTGAGCCCGGCCAGCCGCCGGGCATCCTCGCGAAAACGGCGGTAGGCATCGTTAGCCACTTCGGCGCTGTCCGGAGGGTTGATGTGCCCCTCCTGTTCCCACTGCCGCCAGTCGGTGGCCGGCATCTGGCCCTCAATCTGATGAGCGGCGGTCGCACAACCCCAGAGGAAACCCTCGGGAAAGTCCGACATCGGTTTTTTAAACTCCCTGGGGGGGAGAGTGATGGGTGATGCCAGCCAGCCGGCTTCCCTCTAACCTCACCTCCACCATCCCGGCCCGTTGGACTCTTCTACGATGCATCTCCAACTCGTTTCTCGAACGATGATTGAGCAGAATCCAGGCGGCCTGAATCGGATCGGCGTGGCTGACCAGGGCGGTTGATCGACCGGGCTGGCTTGCCGCCAGCTCATCCAACACCGCAAGTAGTCGAGCCCCCATCGCCTCAATCGACTCATCCTTGGCA
>JBOHUW010000147.1:0-5134 GCA_050734895.1 Candidatus Dormibacteraceae bacterium
TCCGAAACCCTGGCGATGCTGAGAACGGATGAACGATAGCTGCGCCTATCTCGACACATCTGCCTTCGTAAAACTTATATATACAGGGGCAGAATCAGCAGCCCTACAGCAGTACCTGCAGTCCTGGTCAACTCGAGCCTCGGCCAAACTGCTCCGCACCGAAGCACTGCAAGCCATGCGCCGGCGTGGCCCCCAATATGTGGTCCCAGCCCGGCGCATGCTAAGGAAAGTACATTTAATCGGGCGAGGCAAGCCTATTCAAGTTCGCTGGAATCTATTTTCATCTCGAAATCCACTCAACTTACATTTCGTAAACTTTATATGCGCAACCAAAGTGGAGTAAACTTCTGTCCATGGATTCTTTCGTTGGCCGGGAAGCGGAACTCAGCAGGGGTTTTTGGTTCAGTCGCCCGCGGAGATACATCTCCTGAAAGTGACCACGATATCGCCGTTGAACTGGAATCTGGAATGGGTGGATTCAAGGCTTTCAACCATCTGGATCGTCTGGAAAAAGCGCTGATTAAACTGCTCAATCGACCAGTCGACGTGGTCACCACCTCCCATCGTTCAGCGTTTGCAAACCGTGTTCGAAAGGAAACCGTGCCAATTTGAAGACACAAGTTGTCCAAAAAGAGCTGAATAGCAGTTGAAAAGTAAGCTAACTCGGATCACCAAGAAGAAAAATCAGCTCGACCAACACCAGCCTCTGCCACCAGAACTCACACACAATTTGGATGAGTGGTTTCGAGTTGAACTCACCTACGCCAGTAATGCCCTAGAAGGCAATACCCTAAGCCGACAAGAGACGGCGATGGTGGTAGAAAAAGGTATTACCGTCGGAGGAAAGACCCTCCAGGAACATTTGGAAGCTACCAACCACGCCAAGGCTTTTGACTACATCAGTGAACTGGCAGCATCGCCGCACCAGCCCATCTCCGAAGATAATTTGCTCCAGATTCATCGACTTATCCTGCAGGGTATTGATGATCGGAACGCCGGCCGGTATCGCAACGTAGCGGTGAGAATAGCTGGGGCAGCCGTGGTGCTACCCAACTATCTCAAGGTCCCTGATCTGATGACAGAATTCATTATTTGGCTGCAGCAGGCCAACCACAGCCATTCGGTAGATATAGCCGCCGAAGCTCACTATCGACTGGTCAGCATTCACCCCTTCGTCGATGGTAATGGACGCACCGCCCGACTGTTAATGAATCTACTCTTGCTGCAGGCCGGATACCCGATAGCGGTTATTCGTCCCGAGGATCGTCAGGAGTATATCAATGCTCTTGAACATGGCCAAACCACCGGGGATGCAGCTGCCTACACGGATGTCATCTACGATGCGGTTGAGCGTTCGCTGGATATTTACCTCGATGCCGCTAACTGACCATCCTCAGCATTCAGCCCGTTTTAGGTTGGGCGTGATCGTGTGGAGTCGTTGCGGCTCTGGCCGGGGAGTCAGCACAAGCAGGATAGTGCTTGGGTGACCGCGCTGGCGGGCAGCGGATCACTGTACCTGGCATCGCCGGAGTAGTTAATCTGCACTAATCAAATGAACATATGGCCAATATGGCATGCTGCTGACATGCAGTTAAATGTGCATGTCCCTAAAGATCGTGAGCAGCTTCTGTATCAGCTCGACAGGCTAGCAGAGAAACAGCACCAACCCAAAAATCAGCTTGTCCTCAATGCCTTGCAGCAATACCTTCGAATTCATCAGCTACCAACAGAAGCATCAGTGTCACTACCAGTGGTTCGCCCAATCGGCGTGATTCAGCTCCTGAATCGAGCCGACCTCTATGAAGAATACCTCGACACCAAGTACGGCCGGACGGATGATCCTGCTTGATGCCAACGTCCTCGTCTATGCGAGCGATTCAGCCGCCCCCCAGCATGCCAACTGCTATCAGCTGTTACAGCGATCCATGGCTGGCGAAATTCCCGCCATATTGGTTCCCCAGGTGCTCATGGAGTGCTATAGCGTCATCACTTCGCCTCGTCGCCAATCCATACTCAGCGCAAGAGGCTAATGCATTCCTACATGCAGTTCGCTCAAGGCTGCCGGTCAAATCAGTACCAGTTGGTTCACTCGACGAATTCGATCGCCTGAATGCCATCCATCAGCGGACTGGACCAGAGATCTACGATCTCTTCCTTGCCGCCGTCATGATTAGCCATGGCATTACAACAATATGTCCATATGACCTGAGCGCATTTAGACTCGCAGATCTAACTCCACTTGAACCGGCGCGGGTGCTCCAGCTCTACCCTGACAACTTTTAGTAGTGCTTCGGATATCACCCAGCCAGCGACCTAGATATTTCTCCCTACGCCGAGGCCAGCTTGGCCGCCTCCTGCACGTCGATCGGAACCGAGGGCCCCATCGTCGCCGCCAGGTACATCGTCTTCAAGTACTGACCCTTGGCCGCCGAAGGCTTATTGCGCATCAGTTCGTCAATTAGCGCGGTGAGATTTTCGCGCAACCGCTCCTCCTCGAAGGAGGCTTTTCCGATTACCGAATGGATGATTCCCCAGCGGTCGGTGCGGAATTCTATTCGACCAGCCTTGACCTCGGCGATCGCCCGACCGATGTCAGAGGTCACCGTTCCCGTCTTAGGGTTGGGCATCAGCCCCCGCGGACCGAGGATTCTACCTAGCGGACCGACCTTGGGCATCATATCCGGAGTCGCCACCGCGACGTCGAAGTCGGTCCAACCGCCCTCGATCTTTTTGACTAGGTCATCACCGCCGACGTAATCGGCCCCCGCCTCTCGCGCCTCGGTGACCTTGTCTCCGGCCACAAAGCAGAGTACCCGCACCGTCTTGCCGGTTCCGTGAGGCAGCACCACCGAACCTCGCACCATCTGATCGGCATGGCGGGGATCAACTCCCAGCCGGACGTGGAGCTCAACTGTGGCGTCGAACTTGCCACCTGCAGTCTCCCGCACCAGCTGACATGCCGCCTCAGGGGCCAACCCCTGAGCCCTCTCGCCCACCACCTCGGAGATCCGCTTGGCTGCATCCTGATATAGCTTGCCGTGTTGTTTAGCCATTGATTTTTATCCCCATCGAGCGTGCGCTTCCGGCAACGATTTTGGTCGCCTGCTCCAGATCGTGAGCATTGAGATCCTTCGACTTCGCCTTGGCCACCTCGCGCAGCTGATCCCAACTTAGCTCACCGACCGGCTCCCGTCCCGGCTTGGCCGAGCCCTTCTCCAACCCCAACACCTTCTTTAGCAAGAAGCCGGTCGGAGCGGTCTTGAGCACGAAGCTGAAGCTACGATCCTCCAGGATGGTGATCTCGACCGGAACGACTTCGCCACTCTGCTGCTGGGTAGCCGCATTGTACTGCTTGCAGAACTCCATGATGTTAACCCCGTGCGGACCGAGCGCGGTCCCCACCGGCGGGGCGGGAGTCGCTTTACCGGCCTGCAGCTCCAGCTTTAATATCGCCCTTACCTTCTTCTTTCCCATCTTTTATGATTCTCCTAATAGCCTCCCCTCAAATCGAGCTGGCTCCGCCCGCCTATCGAACTTTCTCGACCTGCAGCAGATCCAACTCGACCGGGGTCTCGCGGCCGAACATATTGACCAAAACCTTCAGCTTCCCCTTTTCCGCATTGATCTCGTCAACCTTGCCAAGGAAGTCGGTGAACGGTCCATCCACCACCCGTACATTCTCGCCCACCTCGTACTCCACTCGAACCTTGGGAGCCGCATCCTGCTTCATCTGCTTCAGAATGCCGCGCACTTCGTTCTCCTGGAGGGCCACCGGCTTGGTCCCCGAACCGACAAAGCTGGTCACCACCGGAGTGTTGCGCACCACGTACCAGGAGGCGTCGGACATCCGCATCTGCACCATGATGTAGCCGGGGAAGATGCGCTTCTGAACATGGCGCCGCTTGCCATCTTTAATCTCGATCTCATCTTCCATCGGCACCAAGACAGTCAAGATCTGATCCTGCATCTCCATCGATTCGATGCGTCGCTCCAGGTTTTTCTTGACCTTTTCCTCATGTCCGGAGTAGGCGTGGATGACATACCATGCGGCCTCCTCCTGAAGTGCTGTCGCGCCTTCGATCTCCGGCTGACTCACCACACTCACCTCGCTTTATCTACTGGTTGGCAACAGAACTGTAAATTACATGCTTGGAGACCCACTCCAAACTCCAGTCAAGGCTCCCTATAAAGGCGGCCAGAACTCCTACCGTGACCAACACCAGAAAGGTGTAGCGGTAGAGCTCGGCCGGAGTCGGCCAGGCCACCTTACGCAGCTCCTCCACCGTATCCCGCAAAAAGCGGATAGGGGAGAATTCAGTCGATGGAGTACCTGAATGGGATCGAACTGAACTGGCCACTGCCCTACTTGGTCTCCTTGTGAGGAGTGTGCAGACGACACCACCGACAGTATTTCTTAAACTCCACCCGATCAGGATCGTTGCGCTTGTTCTTAGTCGTGGTGTAATTGCGCCGCTTACATTCACCACATTGAAGAGTAATAATTGTTTCCATAGTTATTTTTTAGTGCTCAGGAAGATTCCGACATAAATAATAAAGCCTAGGCTTCCCTAGGCAAAGTCAATACTAACAGAACGTAGGGGCTAGACGAGCAGTGTTCAGCAAAACAATTAAGAACCAACTGCAGCTCTCTCCGGAACTCTGGCATCGACCATGCGCGCAAAGGATTCCGCATAACTCACTCCCCCACGCTGATCGATACCCTGCATTAGCTCCCACATCCAGTCGAGTGGTCGCTCGGCACTCTGATGTGGTTTGCCAAACTGACTTTGATGAGCCAGGATTGCCTCTATTTTTCGCTCCACCATCGCTGCGCTCACCTCTACGAAATGCTCACCCATCTCAGGATCGGTAATCCAAATCTCGTTCACTATGTGCGGCTTCAAATCTTGCTCCAGCAGCTCGCGAAAGGCACGTGGATTACGAGCATCGGGATAAACCGCCTGCAGCGTGGCCTCCCCGGTCACCTGGTGGTCAGGGTGATAGATGCCGAGTCGCCCACTGAGGCGACGAACTGGCGACTGAGTAATCACTAGATCAGGGCGGAAGCGGCGAATCTCGGCCACAATTGCCTTACGGAGCTCCAGATCAACCGCCAGCCCACCGTCGGGAAAGC
>JBOHUW010000148.1:0-5120 GCA_050734895.1 Candidatus Dormibacteraceae bacterium
GGATGACATCGACGATTTGAGCGAGCTGAAGGGGTAGGCGTATGCAGCAATGGCTAACCTTGAGCATCCTTCTCCTGCCCGCGGCCGGAGCGCTGCTGCTTGCCCTGTTCGGACGCCGACTTCCCCTGTTGGGGGTGCAGCTGATCGGTCCGGGCGTAATTTGGCTCGCCTTCCTCTGTGTACTATGGCTCTTCTACGCCTCCCTCAAGGGAGATCCCGCCCACGACTTCATCTACTGGAGCTGGATCAGCAGCGGCAACTTCCAAATCCCCTTTGACCTCTTGGTCGATCGTCTTTCCCTCTTCATGGGGCTGATTATCACCGGGGTCGGCGGCCTGATCGTCACCTACTCGGTCGGCTACATGGCCGAGGAAGACGGCCCCAGCTACGCCCGCTTCTTCTGCTACATGGACCTCTTCCTGCTCTCCATGCTGCTCCTGGTGCTGGCCGGCAACTTGCTCTTTCTGATCGTCGGTTGGGCCGCGGTCGGCCTCAGCTCCTACCTTCTGATCGGCTTTTGGTACTGGCGACATGCGGCGGTAGTTGCCGCCCGGAAGGCGTTCGTGATGAACGTCATCGGGGATATCGGAATGATCCTCGCCGCCTTCATCCTCTTCCTGAACTTCCACCAGCTAGGTTACAGCGGGCTGTTCGCCTCCCTCCCCCACTCCGATAGCTGGCAGTTGGAGCTGGCCGCCGCCCTGCTGTTAGTCGGAGCGGTAGCCAAATCAGCCCAGCTTCCGCTTCACACCTGGCTCCCCGACGCCATGGAAGGACCAACCCCGGTCTCGGCGCTGATCCACGCCGCAACTATGGTCACGGCTGGAGTTTATCTGGTGGGAAGGATGCACCCGCTTTACGATCTGACTACCTGGGCTCATTCGGCGGTAGCGGTAATCGGTGCGGTAACCGCCCTCTTCGCAGCGACCATCGCCATCGTTCAGGTGGACATCAAAAAGGTGCTCGCCTATTCGACGATGAGCCAGATCGGGTACATGTTCCTAGCCGTGGGAGTCGGAGCCTATTCGGCCGGCTTTTTCCACCTGATGGCCCACGCCCTCTTCAAGGCACTTCTGTTCATGGCCGCCGGCAATGTTATTCATGCCGTAGCCAATGAACAAGACATTCGCCGTTACGGTGGCCTGTGGAAACAGCTGCGCGGGAGTTCACTCTGTTTCCTGATCGGCTCGCTCTCGCTGGCCGGAATCTTTCCCCTGGTCGGCTTCTTCTCCAAGGAGATGGTGCTGGGCGACGTCTTCAGTCACCCCGATCCGAATGGCCTCTTCACTGTTCTATGGGCGGTAGGTTTCATAACCGCGCTCCTCACCGGCTTCTACACCGGACGGCTGTGGTGGATTGCCTTCATCCGACCGAGGGCAGTCGATCGACCAGTCGATCATCCTCATGAAGCCCCGGTCGTAATGCTAATTCCGGTTATTATCCTCACCGTTTTGACTACAGTTGGCGGTTTTCTTCAGATCAGTGCGATCTATCATCAGGGTTGGCAGCTGATCTCCGATTTCCTCCGCCCAGCTGTCGGTGAAATAGGTTGGGCAGCCGGTAGCTCGGAGTATGTGGTTACCGGCATTACCCTGGTGTTCTCGGTAATAACTTTTTGCGGGGCATACTTCTTCTTCATCCGCCCCCGCCGGAGGCCCTGGCCTACTCCCTTCCCCTTGATACAGCAAGTGTTGGAGCAAAAGTACTACTTTGACCAATTCTACGACATCCTCTTCGTCCGACCAATGAATGGGCTGGCCACCTTCGTCCAGCGCTATTTGGAAGTTCCGGTAATCGAGGGCAGCGGACTGGCCCTGAGCTCGATCACCCAAACTGCCGCTCGCAACGTGGCGCGAAGCCAGAGCGGATATTTCCGCCGCTACGCCCTCCTCTTCATCATCGGCACAGTAGTGGTAATTGTCATAGTGCTACTGCTCCGGAGCGTGATCGGATGATCCTCACCACAATTTGGCTTCTTCCCCTCCTCGGGGCAGTGGTGATCGATCTGCTGCCCAAGCGGTGGGCCCGCTGGGTTGGCCTGTTGATCGCGCTAGCCGTCCTCGGCCTGTGCATCACTTTGGTAGCCCAGTTCGTTCCCGGCCATCAGGGATATCAATTCGAGGAAAACCTCCCCTGGATTCCCCAATTCGGCATCTCCTACCACTTGGGAATAGATGGCATTAGCCTCTGGCTAGTCTTACTCAACGCCTTCCTGACGGTGATCGCCATCGCCGCCTCAGGCCAAGTCAAGCGACAGCGGGCATTCATCGCTCTCCTCCTGGTCCAGGCGGGAGCGATGGCCGGCCTCTTCCTGGCCGCCGACCTGCTCCTCTTCTACGTCTTCTGGGAGGCGATGCTGATCCCCGCCTACTTCCTTCTCTTCCTCTGGGGTGAGGGGTCACGACCGGCCCGGGCCGCAATCAAATTCGTTTTGTATACGCTGGCTGGCTCGCTCCTGATGCTAGTTGGAGTGGTCGGCGAATACATCTTTGCTGGGGGCGGAAGCCACGGCTTCGATCTCGCCCAACTCGCCGCCCATCCTCCCACAGCTCCAATTCAGTTTGGCCTCTTCCTCCTCTTTGTTCTCGCCTTGGGGATCAAGATTCCCCTCTTCCCGCTCCATGGCTGGTTGGCCGAGGCTTACGCCAGCGCACCAGCCGCCTACCTGGTGCTCTTCGCCGGAGTGATGGGCAAGACTGGGGCCTATGCTCTGCTCCGAGTGCTTACCCCCCTTCTCCCCCACCCTATCCTCTGGTGGAATTGGAACGAGGTCATCCCGGTGCTGGCGGTGATCGGGATTATCTGGGGGGCACTGCTGGCCCTAGTGCAGCGAGACATGAAGTTGGTCGTCGCCTACTCCAGCCTCAGTCACATGGGCTTTATCGTGCTGGGTATCTTTTCCTTTACCGAGATCGGCCAGCAGGGAGCGCTGCTCCAGATGGTCAATCACGGAATTATTGTTCCCGCCCTCTTCCTGCTGGTCGGCTGGATTGCCGTCCGCACCGGCTCCCGCGATCGCTCGGTGTTAGCCAAACTGGCCCCGCGGATGCCGGTCATGGCTGGAGTTTTCCTAATCGTCACCCTAGCCGCCCTCGGCCTGCCCGGGCTGAACAGCTTCGTCGGTGAGTTCCTCACTCTGCTCGGAGCCTGGCAGCTGGCCCCCTGGCTGGCCATAGTCGGCTGCGTCGGTCTGCTGCTCGCCCCGATCTACATGCTCCGCCTCTTCCAGGGCCTGATGTATGTCGGACGGAGCGAGAACCCGCCCGCCGGCCACGCTCCTAAATGGCTCCACGAGATAACTAAACTGCCCGATCTATCCGGAGTTGAGATAGCGGTGATGCTGCCACTGGTCGGGCTGATGTTCCTCCTCGGCCTCTATCCGGGACTCCTAACCACCGCTATGACCGCACTCGGCTATCCGCTGCCGGTGCCCTGGAGCTGAGCATGAGTTTGCTAATCGCCTTCCCTACCGCCGCCCAGGCGGCTAACTATTCCCCGCTCCAGGCGTGGTCGGATCTCCAACAGATCGGTCCGATCGTCGCCGTGCTCATCACCCTCCTCCTCGCCCTGGTGGTTGATCTTATCCTCCCCCGGCGGTGGAGCGGCGCGGTCGGGGTGGTGGCGCTGCTCGGCTACTTCGCCGCCCTGGTGATCACCATCCTGCGCTGGTCAGGAGGTGGGAGCTATGCCTACTACGGCTTCGCCAGCGGGGATCGATTCGCCATCGCCTTCGAGGCCTTCTTTGCGCTGCTCGGCATCCTTACCGTGCTCATCTCCGAGCCCTACCTACGACGTCGTCGTTTACTTCGAGCCGAGTATCACGTGCTGGTACTGGCTGCGGTGGCCGGAATGATGGCCCTCGCCGCCTCCACCTCGCTGGTCACCATCTTCCTCAGCCTGGAGGCCTTCTCGGTCGCCCTCTACGTACTTTGCAGCTACATCCGACATGACACCCACTCTCAGGAGTCGGGCGCGAAGTATCTCCTGGTCGGCGGCTTTGCCAGCGCGGTTCTGCTCTACGGCATGGCGCTGATCTACGGAGCAACCGGCAGCACCCAAATCGACGAGATCGCCCGAGCAGTGAGCTCTCACGGAGCGAGCAATCCACTTCTCGATCTCGGCGTCCTGCTGATGGGAGTCGGCTTCGCCTACAAGATCTCCGGGGCTCCCTTCCACCAGTGGACGCCGGATGTCTATCAGGGTGCCCCCCTACCGGTGACCACCTTCATGTCGGTAGGCACCAAGGCGGCAGCCTTCGCCATGATCCTGACCGTCTTCGGCAACGCCCTCAGCTCACTAGCCACCGAATGGCATCTGTTCCTGGCGATAATCGCGGTCTGCAGCATGGTGGTAGGAAACGTCGGAGCGCTGGCGCAATCTAGCGTGAAGCGACTCCTCGCCTACTCCGGTATTGCCCAAGGCGGCTATATTCTGCTCGGGGTAATTGCCGGCGGCCAAGGTGGTTTCGGTGCCGTGCTCTTCTACCTCGCCGCCTACCTATTCATGAACTTCGGAGCCTTCGCCGTGCTCACTGTGATTTCCGGCAGTGAAGCTGATGCCGATCGCTTCGCCGATCTGGACGGCCTGGGTTGGCGACATCCGCTGACCGGAGTAATGATGACCGTCTTCATGTTTGGCCTAGCCGGCTTCCCACCACTCATCGGCTTCTTCGGCAAGCTCTTCCTCTTCAGTAGCGCAGTGCAGGCGGGCTGGACCTGGCTGGTCATCGTTGCCGCCCTGGCCAGTTTGGTCTCTGTCGCCTACTATCTGCGAGTGATCCGCCACGTTTGGACGCCAGCCCGCGGGCGGCGGGAAGAGCCGGAGAGCCGGCTCTCCCTGCTGGCGGTGGTTACTGCCGCGGTGCTGGCAATCGCGCTCGGCATTTACCCCACGCTACTGCTGGCCGGCAGTTGGCTGGGGGCGGTGCCGGTGTTGGCCCACTCGTAAAGCTACTCTTACTCCACTCCAACTCGGCGTGGTCCATGTGGTGGTTGATGGATCACCCCCGGATACCGAGGATCGAATTCAGGATAACACTCATTGCCATCACAATAAACAGGACCATTAGGAGGGGGGTAATCAAGAGGCCCAATATAGCTCGACAAGGCTCTACTCATAGG
>JBOHUW010000149.1:0-5062 GCA_050734895.1 Candidatus Dormibacteraceae bacterium
GTGAGGTCGGTTGGCGCGCTCTAGCCTTTGCCCTGGGCGATCTGGCGGCCAAAGGGGCAGAGCCGACCTATGGGATGGTTTCAATCTCAATTCCGCCGGGATGGAAAGAAGCCATCGTCGAAGGTATCTACAGTGGGATGGCCGGACTAGCCGTCGAGATCGGCCTGCGGTTGATCGGTGGAGATACCACTTCCGCCCCAACTCATGGTTCGCTCTGGTTAGCGCTTTGGGGCAGGACATCGCTGCGGCCAATTCCACGCTCAGAAGCCCAAGCAGGGTGGGTGATAGGGGTGAGTGGTCCCTTGGGGGGAGCTGGTCTTAACGTTGGAAAACCTCGCCCGCGGCTGAAGTTGGGGGCCACGCTGACCCGAGCCGGAGTGTGTTGCGGGGATATCTCTGATGGTCTGTTGCGGGAGTTGGATAAGTTTGCCGCCGCGGCCCCAGGGGTAGGAGCGCGATTGAAGTTGAGCGCGGTTCCGACAGTTGAATCGGCTACCCTGATTCAAGCGATTAGCAGTGGGGAGGAGGTGGAGCTGATCGGAGTTGCTCCCGGCTCGCTGCCTGAGGAGTTGATCAGGGTTGGTGAGCTGACCGACGATGGGGTGGTCAGGGTAGTCGATGATGCTGGTGAAGAGATAGAGGTTAGAGAGCGTGGTTATGACCACTTCGGCTAAATTCCTGAGCGATTCGGCTCAGGCGACGGAGGACTTTGGTCGCGCTCTGAGCCGAAATCTCCGTCGTGGGGATCTTCTCCTCCTGATTGGAGAGATGGGTTCAGGTAAGACCACTCTGGTCCGCGGGTTGGCTGCCGGATTGGGGGTGGAGGGGACGGTGATGAGCCCTACCTTTCAGCTGGTCAGGCAGTATCCCGGGCCCCTGCCGTTGGCCCACCTCGATCTGTATCGGCTGGAGGATTCAGTTGATTTAACCGAGTTGGGTTTGACCGAGCTACTCGATTCGGGGGTGGTGGTGGTGGAGTGGGGAGAGCGATTGGCTCAGCCGGGAGCAATTCGAGTCATCCTCGAGGAGTTGGAGAATGGCTGCCGGCAGATTTCGATCGAGGGGGGAGGGGCAGGGTGGTCCTGGTAATCGACACCTCCTCAGCCACCTCGACGCTGGCCCTGCTTCGCCCGTCGGATCCAGGATGGGAAGCGATGGAGGAGGCCTACTTTCCCTCTGGTCGAGGCGAGGGGCTGACCGCTAGGGTGCGCCAGTTGGTTCCTCCAGCTCAGCTGAGTGGAGTGGCGGTGGCGGTCGGTCCAGGTTCCTTCACCGGCCTGAGGGTGGGAGTGAGCTACGGGGTGGGGCTGGCGATGGGGTTGAAAATTCCGCTCTATGGATTAGGTAGCCTGGAGTTGGTGGCTGCTCGCTCGAAGAGACCCATTTTGGCTCTCTCCGAAGCCGGCCGCGAGCGATTGTACTATCTCCCTCCCGGTGGTGAGTTAGGCCATGGTGAGGCGATGCTATTGCCGCAGGAATGGCCGGCCTGGGGCCTGCTTCAGCCGGCGACCGTAGCCTTGGTTGAGGCTGCCGGGATGTGCATGTTGACCGAGAACGAAATTGATTCCTTCGCCCTCGCCGCGGCCCGGATCATGACCCGAGCCGAACCTCTGGAATACAGCGAGGTCAAACTTCACTACGCCCCGGCAAAATAGTTAGATGGTCCAGTTTAGAGAGCAGCTGTTGGTCGAGCCGATGCGGGATGGCGATGTTCCCACGGTGCAGGCGATCGAGCGCTTAATTTTTTCTTCTCCCTGGCCCAGCCAGGCCTACTATCGGGAGCTGAGCTCGCCGGCCAATGCCGCCTATCTGGTGCTTCGGCGCTCTAGCCCCCAACCGTCAATTGTGGGCTACGCGGGGATGTGGCGAGCTCAGGATGAGGCCCACGTGACCACGATTGGAGTTCGCGCTGATCTTCAGCGGCGAGGCTATGGTCGAGTGTTATTTGCCAGCTTGCTGCAGGAGGCTTACCAGGGCGGGGCCAAATGGGTGACTTTGGAGGTGCGGGTTTCAGCGACCCGGGCGATCAACTTGTACGCCGGCTTTGGCTTTAAAATAATCGGCTGTCGACCGGGCTACTATGTCGATAATCGAGAGAATGCTTTGGTTATGTGGTCGGATGCTATCTATGCTCCACCGTTCCGGAAGGTGTGGGATTGGAATTGGGCCCGAATTGAGGCCGAGGTGAGACGGCCTTGATCCTGGGCATTGAATCATCCTGTGATGAGAGTTCGGTCGCTCTGGTCGAGGGGCGGCGGGTGCTGGTTAACCTGATTCACTCCCAAGTTGCTCAACATGCATCTTTTGGCGGAGTAGTACCGGAGTTGGCTGCTCGACAGCACCTGGAGAAGCTCCCCGGGCTGGTCGAACTGGCACTCCAGGAGGCCGAAGTAAGTCCTGGCCAGGTCAAGCAGATCGCGGTAACGCGAGGTCCGGGGCTGGTTGGATGCCTGTTGGTCGGGGTAGGGTTGGCCGGTGGATTGGCGGCGGCGTGGGACGTGCCGTTGCGGGGAGTTAATCATCTTTGGGGCCACGTTGCGGCGGCGTGGGCGGAATCGGTGGCGACGGTGCCGCCCGGGTTACCACTGCTGGCGATGGTGGCTAGTGGAGGTCACTCCGATCTGGTGCTATTGAGCGCCGAGGGAGGATTTGAGCTGCTTGGCCGAACGCGGGATGATGCGGCGGGAGAAGCCTTCGACAAGGCGGCTCGAATGTTGGGCCTCGGCTATCCCGGTGGTCCGGCCCTAGCTCGGCTGGCCGAGGCCGGGGATGGGCGCCGCCAGCCGCTGCCTCGGCCTCGGCTGCCCGGGTTGGAGTACTCTTTCTCCGGTCTGAAAACTGCGCTTCGCTACCGTCTTCGAGAGCTGGCGCTGTCTGCCGGTTGGAGTTCCGAGCGTCCGGGGGAGATTCCCGTTCCCAGCTCGGAGTGGATCGCCGAATCGGTGCGGGCCGACTTGGCCGCCGCCTTCCAGCACTCGGTAGTGGAGTCGTTGTTGGAGAAGTTGGAGCGGGCGCTGAGCCAGCATCCGGTAGAAACGGTGGTGGTTTGCGGGGGAGTGGCCGCCAATAGCCGCCTCCGGCAGCGGGCGGCGGAGGTGGTCGGAGACCGGGCCCACCTAATTATTCCTCCGCTCAGCCTTTGCACCGACAATGCGGCGATGATCGCCCTCGCTGCCGGGCAGATAACCGGGGTTGGTGCGGAATCGGTGGGAGTGATGGCCGATCCGACGCTCGATTGGAGACCTTGACAGCGGCGCTGGCAGATTTTTCCGCCGATGTACCCCATCCGATTCTCCGATTGAGCTAGAATTAGCACTCAAGAGGCGAGAGTGCCAATTCGGCTTCACGCCTAGTTTTTCGGCCCAAAATTCTAACTTGGAGGTATGCAAAATATGAGTCTAGGCGTACAGGAGAAGGTAAGGGTTAAGCCTTTACGCGGCCGTTTGTTGGTCGAGCCGGAGGAGGCGGAGAGCACCACCTCAACCGGAATCGTCATTCCCGACACTGCTCAGGACAAGCAGCAGAGGGGTCGTGTGGTGGCGGTCGGGGGTGACGCCCTGACCGAAGATGGAAAGCCAATCCCATCCCAGGTAAAGGTTGACGATGTAGTGCTTTACGCTAAGTACGCGGGCAACGAATTCAAGCTGGAAGGTAGCGAGTACCTGATCATCAGCGAGAAGGATGTCCTGGCGGTAGTTAACAAATAAATCTAGGGGCGAGCGATCCTCGCCTGAATAAAAACAGGAGAAATTATGGCTAAAATTGTGGCATATGACGCTGCTGCCCGTGCCGGCTTGGCAAGCGGGATCCAGCAGGTACGCGATGCGGTAGCGGTAACTCTCGGACCGAAGGGGCGCAATGTCGTCCTGGAGAAGAAATTCGGCGCCCCCACGGTGACCAACGATGGAGTGACAATTGTTCGCGAGATCGATCTGAAGGATCCGAACGAGAACACCGGAGCCCAGCTGCTCCGCGAGGTGGCGACTAAGACCAACGACGTGGCCGGTGACGGTACCACCACAGCCACCATCCTGGCCCACAAGATGATCACCGAGGGCTTCCGAAACGTTGCCGCCGGGGCCAACCCGATGCAGCTCAAGGTCGGGATTGAGCAGGCGGTACGCAAGGTGGTCGAGGAGATCGAGCGAATCTCGGTGCCGGTTAAGGGACACCAGGATGTTGCCCAGATCGCGGCTATCTCTTCCCAGAGCCAGGAGATCGGTGAGCTGATCGCCGAAGCAATGGATAAAGTCGGTAAGGATGGAGTGATCACGGTTGAGGATGCTCAGGGATTGGTTCCCGAGTTGGAAACCGTCGAGGGAATGCAGATTGACCGCGGCTACATCTCCCCTTACTTTGTCAACAACCCCGACCGGATGGAGGCGGTTCTGGAGAACCCCTTCGTGCTGATTACCGACCGTAAGGTCACTGCCGTACAGGATCTCCTGCCGGTGCTGGAGAAGGTTGTCCAGCAGGGCCGACAGCTGCTGATCGTGGCCGAGGATATCGAGGGTGAGGCGTTGGCCACTTTGGTGGTTAACAAGATCCGCGGTACCTTCCAGGCGGTGGCGGTCAAGGCCCCTGGCTTCGGCGATCGTCGCAAGGCGATGCTGGAGGACATGGCCATCCTGACCGGTGCCCAGGTGATTTCCGAGGACCTCGGCCTGAAGCTCGACCAGACCAAGATCGAGCAACTCGGCCGGGCGCGTCGGATTACTGTCACCAAGGACGACACCACGATCGTTGACGGAGCCGGCAAGCCGGCCGACATCAAGGGTCGTGCCGATGCGATCAAGGCTCAGATCGAGGATACCTCCTCTGACTTTGACCGCGAGAAGCTGCAGGAGCGGTTGGCCAAGTTGGCCGGCGGAGTTGCAGTGATCAAGGTTGGAGCGGCGACCGAGGTCGAACAGAAAGAGCGCAAGCACCGCATAGAGGACGCCCTTTCGGCGACCAAGGCGGGAGTCGAGGAAGGCATGGTTGCCGGCGGTGGCACGGTGCTGCTACAGGCCCAGAAGGTGCTGGACGGCAACCTCAACCTGCAGGGCGATCAGGCGACCGG
>JBOHUW010000150.1:0-5036 GCA_050734895.1 Candidatus Dormibacteraceae bacterium
GCTCTTGCCAGATGCCAGCACAAATGTTGAGAAGCGATTGAATACATCGAGAGAAACGACGTATGGAATCGGCAACCCTGAGGATGTTGCCTACCAAATGGCCTACTGCCTGGGCACATATGAATGCCTCCTGGTTCTGCAAAAGTTGCCCGAACCCGCCCAGCGAAGGCAATTCTTGTCAGAGATGATGAGGCACAATACTCATGCCCTTCCCGGCACCGCCATCGAGGTCGCTTCGCAGATCGCTGTCGAATCAGTTGCTCGAAACGATGCCGGCGGTATCGGTCTGTGATTCGGTAGCAACGGACGCTCTTTGTGTCCAACTCAGGGAAAGCGCCAAACCTCCCGCGGCTTAGTCACCACATCTTCCGATGGACCGAGGTCAACAATAAAGCGGAGTAGCGGTTCACCTCCCTCGACCCGGACCCTGGTCCAGGTAAGTCGGCTATCCCAGCTGTGATCCATCCCCGGTCGAGTGGTAACCGCAGTTTGAAACCCGGCTGCCGCCACTACCTCCTCTACCGTAGGGTTGAAACGTCCTGCCGGATAGGCAAAATCGAGGACCGGATGCCCGAGTAAGCCCTCCAGAGTCACTTTACAGTCAAACACCTCGTTATGCAGCTGATCCGCCGAAAGTTTGGTCATATCCAGGTGACTGACGGTGTGAGCAGCGATCTCGATTCCGTTGTGATCCATCTCCACCACCTGCTCTCTGGTCACCCGATTGGGCTCGTCCAAGAAGCCGGAAACTATATATGCCACCGCCTTGAAGTAATGGGCGTGCAAAATCGGATAAGCCGTTGTGTAGAGATCAGCGCTGCCGTCATCGAGGGTGATCACCACCGGCCGAGCCGGCAGCTCGGCACCCGCGGTGAAGTAGCGACGGAGATCGGAGATATCGATCGGGTGATAGCCATTTCGGGCCAGCCAGTCCATTTGGGCGGCAAAGTCTGCCGGGGTGACTGAGAGCCCGAAGCCCAGCCAATCGGAAGGGACAGGATTGATTCGAATGTAGTGATACATCAGGATCGGCACCCTAATCGAGGGCCGCCCGTTAGGCACGATCGACACCGGAGCAATCACCGGCCCCGAAGCTTCTGCCGGCGGCCTGGATATCGGCTGAACTGGAACTAGGGTATCTTCAGGAAGTAGGCAGACCAGCACAGCCAATCCCAAGTTGACGACTAACCATCCCGCTCTTAATAATCTCCTAGTCACGCTCCCCCTCGATTGTCTAAGGCATTATATCGAGAAACACTATGCTTGATGATGATTGCAAATCGCCCTCACCCAAAGCGGGAAAAGTGACCACCGTTGCCGTAGATGCCAACCCCATGAGCCGTCCGCTCTGGACCGGCACCGAGCGCTACGCTGCCGAGGTCTGCCGTCGCCTGCCCGACCTCGCTCCAGATCTCCATTTCCGCTTCTACGCCTCCCGTCCCACTCCCCGGCTCGATTCGCAAGTTCTTCGCGGGAGCCGGCTGTGGTCCCAACTTCGCCTACCCCTCGAACTCTGGCTTCGGGTGCCCGATCTCCTATTCGTACCTGCCCACGTAGTCCCATTCGCCTCCCCTGGCCGGACGCTGACCACAATCCACGATCTTGCCTTTGAACGCTTTCCTGATGCCTACCAACCCAACCAGCGCCGCTACCTCCGGCTGACCACTAAGTGGGCCGGCTGGCGCTGCAAGCGGGTGATCGCCGTCTCCCAGGCCACCGCCAATGACCTGGTCGAACTCTATGGAGTTCCCCCCTCCAAGATCACCGTCGTCTATCCAGGGAGTGATGACCACCCCCATCCGATGAAGCGGGAGGTCGCCCACCAGCAGTTGGAACGACTCGGCCTCAACCGACCTTTTGTACTCCAAATCGGCCGCATCGAGAAGCGCAAAAATCAACTCTCTGCACTACGTGCGGCGGAACGGTTACCCGAGCTTGATCTGGTGCTGGCGGGAGCGATCAACGATTCGCAGCTGGCAGGGGAGTTGGCTCAATCCGAACGCTGCCGGATCCTGGGCCCAGTTGACGAAATCGCTCGCGAAGCACTCTATCAACAGGCTGAAGCACTAATTTTCCCCAGCCTCTATGAGGGCTTCGGCTTCCCCATTATTGAAGCCATGCAACGGGGTCTGCCGGTGGTCACCGCGGCCAACTCCTCTCTCCCTGAAGTTGGTGGAGACGCCGCTCTCTACGCTCAGGATCCGCTCGATCCGGCGGAGTTGGCCGAGCTTTTGGAGCGGGCTATTAATGAACGGGCGGATTTAGCTGTTCGTGGTTATCAGCAGGCAGCGAAATTCAGCTGGAAACGCTCGGCCAGTGAAATTGTCCAAGTGATGCGGGACATTGTGGAATAGCCCGAAATTATCGTTTGTAGCCCGATAAGATAAATAGACGAAGCTAAATGCATCGAGCGCATCCCGCAACGCCTTGAGGTGCATGTCGCGGAGCAATTCCCACTGCGACTCATAGATTCCGCGGACGCAATCATTGGGAGTCGACCCTACCATAACGATCCTCCAACCGCACCACGTCCTCCACAAAGGCGCTCGAGACCTCAAAAAGTTCGCTCTCCTCAACCGCCACCATCCGATGCCGAACTCCCGGCTTAATGTGGGCGCAATCCCCTGGACGCAGGCGATGGACCTCGCCATCCAACTCCAAATCGAGCAGGCCCGAGGCGAGAAGAATGCTCTCCTCCTTCTGGCAATGGTACTGCAGAGAGAGAGCCTGCCCGGCGTTGACATGTAAAATCTTGCCCAAATACTGCTCAGTAACGGCCCACCGCAGCTCGTAACCCCATGGCTTCTCTACCCGATTGTCAACCGACTTATATATGGGCATTTTCAGGCTTCCTGGCCAAATCGACCACCTCTTCTAGAGCTTGGAGTCGCGCCTCTACTTCCTGCATACTCGCCGCTTCGGAATAAACCCGCACCAATGGCTCCGTCCCGCTGGTCCGGAGCAACACCCAGCTACCATCGGCCAGGGTGTATTTGAAGCCGTCATCATCTCGAACTCGGCTCACCGCCACCCCGGCCAGCTCTCGCGGCGGGTGCTCGCGTAGCTTGGTCAAAACCCGCTGCCGTGCCTCTTCATACCCCTCTCTGGGCAGATCGAAGTCGTGGCGACGGTAGGCGTGTGGTCCGACCAGTTCGCTCAAGTCCGAACGGAGCCGGCTCAAGGGCCGGCCGCTGCGCCGAATCATGTCGGCGAAAAAGAGGCCGACCAGGAGGCCATCACGCTCGTTAATATGCCCCCGAATCGCATATCCTCCCGACTCCTCTCCCCCGAGTAGGGCTTCGGTCTCTGCCATCTTGGGAGCGATGTTCTTGAATCCGACCTGCACCTCATGCACCGGCAACTGATATCGTTCAGCCAGGCGATCGGCCATCGAGGTCATATTCAGACTCTTCACAAATGGGCCCCGCCAGCCCCGCATCTCGACCAGATAGCGCATCAGTAGGGCGTATACCTCCAACTGATTTACAAACTCTCCCCGCTCATCGATGATTCCAACTCGATCGGCATCACCATCGGTGCAGATCGCCAAATCGTAGTCGCCCGAGGCCATCTGGCTGAGGGCCAGCGGCATATTCTGGGGCAGTGGCTCTGGATGTACCCCGCCAAAGAAGGGGTTGCGCTCCGGATGCAGCTCAGTCACCGAGGTTGCTCCACCACCGAGCAGCTGGCTGAGGTAGCCCGACCCCGAGCCGTACATGCATTCATGAAGCACCCGGAGCCCACTCGAGCGAAGGGCCGGTAAATCAACCATTTTGCCAAGCTGGGCGAAATAGGAGGGTCGGGGATCATGGCTGGTGATCAGGGGATCGTCAGCCGCAGCGATCTTTACCCGACTAGGCCCTCCCGCGGCGATTCGATTAATCAGTTTCTCCAGCTCTCTCAACACCTCGGGTGGTGCCGAACTCGCCGTTTCCGGGCGGTACTTGATGCCATTGAAAAGGTAAGGATTATGACTGGCGGTAATCATCATCGCCCCCGCCGCCCGCTCGGCGATAATCGTCCAAGAGGCAACCTGAGTCGGCGAAGCATGCTCCAAACAGAGCGCACGGAGCTTATTGCCGGCCAGGACTCGAGCTGCTTCCTGGGCAAAAACCTCCGAGCCGAAGCGGAAATCATAACCTACTACCGCGCTCGATCCGCGGCGATCGATTATGTACTCGGCTATTCCCTGGGCCACATAGCGCACGTTCTCAAAGGTGAAATCATCGCCGACGATGCCTCGCCAGCCGTCAGTGCCAAAGGTGATGTTCATCGCTTAAAGGTAATCGTTCAACTGCTCTTGATTCAGCTTCTGAACGATCTCCTTCACCTCCTGGCTGCGTGATTTGGGACAGATCAGGAGGGCGTCAGCGGTGTCGACAACGACTAGATCCTCGACCCCGATCATTGCTACCAGCTTTCCGGGAGCGGAGATGAAGCTGTTCTTGACATCACGAAACACCGGCCGCCCCTCAATGAAGTTACCGGAAGAATCAGCCGGTTTCAGCTCCGCTAACTCGCCCCAGGAACCGACATCGGCCCACCCGAAGTGGGCTTGAACCATCAACAGCTCCGAGGCTTTCTCCAACACCGTGTAATCAATCGCCTGGTTGGGCAGCCCTGCGTAAAGCTTGACCGCCAGTGATAGGTCGCCAGCGGCACGCGCTGCCACCACCTGACTGAGCCCCTGGTAATGCACCGCTCCGTACCGGCGCAGCGCCTCAACCAGGACATCGCAACGAGCACAGAGCATACCCAAGTTCCAGAAATGATGACCCCCGGCAACATACTGAGTGGCGGTGGTTAGGTCGGGCTTCTCGACGAAACGCTGTACTCGGTAAGTCGACTCCTCGATGGCCTCCCCCACCTCGATATAGCCAAAACCGGTTGCCGGATGAGTCGGTTTCAGCCCTATCACCACAAGCTGGCGCGATCTCGCAGCTGCCTCGGCGGCAGTGCTAAGCGCCCTCCCGTACTCCGCCTGATCACTGATTATCTGATCGGCAGCGGCGGTGATAAAAACCGCCTCCCGATCC
>JBOHUW010000151.1:0-5026 GCA_050734895.1 Candidatus Dormibacteraceae bacterium
GAGATCTACGCCACGCTGGCCCACCGTCTCGGGATTTGGCAGATCAAGTGGGAGCTGGAGGATCTCGCCTTCCGCATTCTTCAGCCCGATGCCTATCAGGATGTGGTCCGTCGCATGAATCGCAAGCGCCAGGATAGGGAAGCCCTGGTTTCGGACCTGAGTGAGATTCTGGCTCGTGAGCTGGAGGCGATTGGGATTGAAGGCAATATCTCTGGTCGGCCCAAACACGTCTGTTCAATCTGGCAGAAGATGGTCCGCGACCGGAAGGACTTCAGCCAGATTTACGACCTCCAGGCGCTTCGGGTGACGGTGGATACGATCAAGGATTGCTACGGTGTTTTGGGAGTGGTGCACTCGATCTGGAAGCCCCTGCCTGGCCGCTTCAAGGACTACATCGCGATGCGCAAGTCAAACGGTTACCAATCCCTCCACACCACGGTTATTTCCCACACCGGGGAGCCGATCGAAGTCCAGATTCGAACTCATGAGATGCATCAGATAGCCGAGTTTGGCATCGCTGCCCACTGGCTTTACAAGGAGAAGGCGCCGGATTCTCACATCGATCGCAAGCTGGAGTGGCTCAGGCTGCTGATGGAGTGGCAGAAGGAGGTCTCCGATGCGGAGTCTTTCGTCGATGCGGTCAAGGTGGACATCTTCCAGGATGAGGTATTTGTCTTCTCCCCGCGCGGGGATGTCTTTAATCTTCCCCGCGGTTCAACCCCGGTTGATTTTGCCTTCCGAGTTCACACCGAGGTCGGAAATCGCTGCATAGGGGCCAAGGTAAACGGCCGAATGGTCCCGCTGGATTGCACGCTGTCGAACGGAGAGATCGTGGAGATCCTTACCTCTCGGGAGCCTAAGGGACCCTCCCGAGATTGGCTGAACTTCGTTCAAAGCGCCTCGGCGCGGGATCGAATCAGGAAGTGGTTCAAGAGCCAACGCCGCGAAGAGAACGTCGCCAAGGGGCGCGATCTACTCGAGAAGGAGTTGGGGCGGATGCATCGATTGACTATCTCCCAGCTCCCAGAGGGAAAGCTGGAGGAGATGGCCCAGCACTATCACCACGTGGGAGTGGATGAGTTCCTGGCCGCGATTGGATATGGCGATCTCTCGCCCCATCCGGTGGTGATGCGGCTCTCCCTGGCTCGCTCCGATGACGGTGACACGCTGAAGGCAATTCCCCTCCTGCCCCGTTCGATGCCAACCCCTCAGGTGTTGGTTCGGGGCGAGAAGGGGATTCTGACTCGCTCCGCCGTCTGCTGTCAGCCGGTGCCGGGTGACTCGATTATCGGGTTTACCACCCGGGGTAAGGGGATTACGATTCATCACGCTGAGTGCACCAACGCCATCCACCCGCCCGACCCGCGGCGTGTGTTGCAGGTGGATTGGGATATGGAGGCGTCCGAACTCTATCCGGTGTCGATCAAAATCGAGGCCTGGGATCGCAGCGGATTGCTCCGCGACATCGCTGCCGTGGTGGCCGAGCAGAAGGTTAATCTCCTCTCTGCCTCGGCCCAGGTTTACGATGACAAAACCTCGGTGATCTCGGCCACCTTGGAGATTGATTCGATGGCTCAGCTATCTCGTCTGATGGAGAAGTTGGAGCATATTCGAGATGTTCATACCGTGGCTCGGGAGGCGGGGTAAACTCTGCTGATCGCTGTACACTATTGATATGAGTGCAATGCGAGAAGAACTTCATCATTTGGTAGACAGGATTCCCCCTGGAGATGTCCCACCAGTTCTTGACTTTGTGCGGGATAGGTTGTCGCCTCGATATGAGAAGGCGCTGGAGGTAATGGCTGCCGTGAATGAGCGGACGCGGGATATGCCTGTCGAAATGGATGATGGGATCGACCGAATAAGAGAAGAAATGGGTGAACCAGAATAATTCTTACTTGGTAGACACAGGTGTATTCCTTCGTTGGCACCTTAACCAAGTTGGATTTGAGCATGCTCGTGAAATACGAGAAGCGTTTATTGATCGAACTTGCTGAAATTTTACGTAGGAAGGGATTGATAACTGGTCGGTTGAGCTTGGAAGAATATTTTGATGCAATTTTCGTGTTGGTGGCTCAGCAGCGAGCAATTCCTTTGCTTACCTCCGATCGCAAACTTTGCCGAGCAGTTCAGGGCTTGATCGAAACCCAGTTGTTACGCGGCATTGAATCTACAGAGTAGGCCTTCACGGATGAAGACTCAAACAGTGGACAATCAGAAACTCCGGGTAGCCGCGACCGCCGACAGTCAGATGGAGACTAACTCCTATCTGGTGGCCGATGAAGGCAGCGGTGATTCGGTGGTGATCGATGCCAATCTAGAGCCGCAGGCGATGGTTGAGCTGGCGGCGGAGTGGGGCTGTATTCCTAAGGCGATTCTCCTCACTCACACCGATTTTGATCACATCGCCGGTTTGCCTCATTTGCGAGCGGCTTGGGGGGAGATTCCGATCGCCGTTCACCCGGCCGAGGCCTGGGTGCTGGCAACCGGCCGATCGTTGCGTAAAGAAGCCCCGCTCGACCGCCCCAGCCCCCAATTGGAGGGCACAGAACTACTGATTTCCGGAGAAATCTACCGAGCCGGCTCGCTTGCCTTGGAAGTCTTGTTTACTCCCGGCCACTCTCCTGGGGGAGTGAGTCTCAAGCTGGGCCAATGGATCTTTACCGGTGATGCCCTCTTCTCTCGCGGTATTGGCCGCTCTGACTTCGCCAACAGTGATTCGGACGCGTTGCGACGGGGAATTGTCGAGCAGCTGCTCATCCAACTCGATGAGTGTGTGGTTTTTCCTGGCCATGGTCCCAGCAGCACGATTGGGCGAGAGCGAACGAGCAACCCCTTTCTTTTGCAAATTTTGTGAGGATTAACAGTAGGTTCCTCCCCCCCTCTAAAGAGGGGAGGAGTCAACAGATTTACCTGCCGACTCCTCCCTGGGCCCTCCTTCCAGGCCACGATAGAAGTGTGGGGGAGAGGGGCGGACGAGAGGCGGACTGTGCGGTAATATCGAAAAGTCCCGTCCGGAGATGGCTTCGTGTGCGCGTTGCCCAACATCACATATTTAGGGGCTCCGGAGTCCCGGCGTTGACCACCCGCCCGAAATCGGGACTTGGGATGCGTCGGGCAGGAACCCCACCTGGTAACCCAGGACAACCGGCCGGCTGGATTCGGGCGGGACGCTTATGATCTCCCCAGGGTGGCTGCTCTCGGGGCTGCTGATCTTGATCGCTAGCCAGCTGCTCTATGCCTTCTACCATTACCACTGCCGTAGCTTTGGCCTGATCCTCCTCTCCACGACGGTGGGTTTCCTGCTCGGCCAGCTGTGGGCGGCGTTAGGCTGGCCGGCTTTGCAGTTGGGAGATGCCAACCTTCTGCCGGCGATCGGATTCACGCTGCTGCTCCAGCCGTCAGTGGATCGGCTGGCGGGCCGATGGGAGCAGAGGCGGTCAAAAGCTGATCCCAAAACTGCTTTATGATGAGATGGAGTTAACAGTTTTTGCTTGAAGTTTGAATCCTCACATCCAAAGGGTAGATTAGTTGTTGAATTTTTTGTGGTTGGCGCTGGGCGTCAGTGTCCTGTTGGTGGCCATCTTTATCTCTCTCTTACTGCTGCGTTTGCGGCGTACTCTGGGGGCGGTGGAGCAGCTGCTGGCCACGGTGGATGAAACCTTACAGGAGGTGGTTCCGGAGATACGTGCCAGTTTGGGTAATGTTAACGACATTACCGCCGGGGTTAACTTGGCGCTACAAGTGGCGGGCAGTGGGGCTACCCGGGCCGGTTCTGCCCTAGGGGCGCGTGCCGAGGCGGCATCAAGAGGTGCGGCGGCTGCGGGACGAAGTGTAAAGGCCGGGATGGCATCGGTTTGGCAGAAAATAAAAGGAGGAGATATCTGATGGCAGAGCGAAATCAGAATTTTGGTTGGGGCGTGATCGTTGGTGGAGTGTTGGGTCTCGCGGTGGGAACCTACTTGGCCAGCTCGGGTGGTCGACAGCGGCTGGAGCTGCTCCGAGATCGGACGGTTGAGTTGGTCGGGAATCGTGAGGAGTTGGGGCAGCGAGCATTGCGGGCGGTGGATACGGTTCGCAACGCCACCCAAGAGGCTTTTCAAGAGGGGGTTAGTGTGGCTCGCCAACGGCAGCGAGATCTGACCGGTCAGATCGCCGAGGTAACCCAGAGTGTATCCGGCAGCTTGGGTGGTAACGGCCGCCGTCGCCCCTAAAATGGCTGATCGTTTGCCGCTGGCTGAACTCAAGATCCCGGCTCGGCGAGAGTTGATTCCGGTCGCCAAGATGGTGATTGCCTCGCTGGGCAGCCAGCTGGGCTTTAACTTGGAGGAGTTGGACGAGATCAAGATTGCCGTGGCCCAGGCTTGTGAAAGTACGATTGAGGAGGCCGAGGGCTTTGGGCCGGTCTTGACCGAAGGCGCCTCTCTGCAGCTGGTTTGTACTCCTACCGAGGGGGGGCTGGCGGTCGATGTGGGGGTCGTGGGATGCCGAATACCGACCCGGAGAACCCCGATGGTGCCTAATTCACGAACTGTATCTGCCTTAGTGGCGGCCGAGCGGGCCTTGGCTCGGGATATGATCCGACTCTTCGTCGATGACTTCCGCCATCAGGTGGATAACCGCCGGGGGGAGGTTCATCTCCGCATGGTCAAATACGTGGTCCGGTGAGTCAGGAGCGGGAGCAGCCGGCAGCTCTGAGTCGAGAGGAGCTGCCGGAGCTTCATCGCCGCTATCTCGGCACTGTGGATCCGGAGGAGCGAAATTTGCTCCGAGAGCAGTTGGTTCGCACCTATGAGCGGCTGGTTTACTTCATCGCTCGAAAGTTCATCAATCGGGGCGAGCCGTTGGAGGATGTGGCACAGGTCGGTTTCCTCGGTCTGGTCCATGCCCTCGATCGCTTTGATCCCGAGCTCGGCAACCAGTTCACCACCTTCGCCACACCGACCATCGCTGGCGAGATCAAGCGCTACTTTCGAGATAAGAGTTGGTCGATTCGCTTTCCACGGCGGCTTCAGGAGCTTTACCG